>JAFGRS010000847.1 GCA_016935045.1 Lentisphaeria bacterium
ACTTCAAGGCTGCCTGATGCTCTTTCTCCACACATCCTTCGAATTTGCCTCATCTGTGTAGTACCGGCGCTTATGAAGCGCCGCTAGTCGCGCACCCGGGTCGTCACCCGCTTGACGTCGAAGTACTCCTCGAGACTCAGGTGCGAGCAGTCCTTGCCCATGCCGCTCTGCTTGAGCCCGCCGTGGGGCAGTTCCACGGAGTAGTACGGTTCGTTGATGCAGATGGAGCCGTATTCCAGGTCAGCCGCACACCGATGCTCCCGTTCGAGGCTGTCGGTGAAGACGTACGCCGCCAGCCCGTGGGGGCAGTCATTCGCCCATGCCACCACGTCGTCGCCGTCGTCGAAGGGAATGACCGGCAGAATCGGCCCGAAGATCTCCGTGCGGCAGATCTCCAGCTCCCGGTCACAGAGCATCAGTGTGGGCTCCATGTAGTGTCCGACGGGACAGACCTCCGCCGGGACGCGCCCCCCGCCGTGCAGCAGCGTGGCCCCCGCCGCCACGGCTTGCCGCACCTTGGCGAGCAGTTCCTCGAGGTGCCCCTTCGTCATCACCGGTCCCAGGCGCGGTCCCGGGCCGGGCCCCGAGCCGAAGTGGTAGCCGCTCATCACCGACCGGGCACGGTCCAGGAAGGCATCCAGGCCGCGGCGGTGCACGAAGCAGCGGTTGGGGGAGACGCAGACCTGCCCCGTATTGGCGAGCTTGAGGGCCACGACCCGATCCGCCGCCAACCCCGCGTCGAAATCCGGGTAGACGATGACGGGAGCATTGCCGCCCAGTTCGAGCGAATAACGCTTGACCGAGGTCGCCGACGCACGAACCAGGCCGCAGCCAGCCTCGGTCGACCCGATCATCGTGATCATAGCGGGAATCTCGCTCGACAACAGCCGGTCGGCCAACTCCCGGTCCTCCCCCAGAACCAGGTTCACCACACCCCGCGGGAACCCGATGGACGCCAGAATCTCCCCCACCAGGGCCGTCGCCAGAGGCGTGTTCCGCGATGGCTTCAGAATGCAGGTGCAACCCGAAGCCAATACCGGACCCAGCTTGTAACCCAGGTTCAAAAGGGGGAAATTCCAGGCCAGGAACCCCACCACCACACCCACCGGATGGCGGATGAGATGGTGCACGTACCGACCGCTCCGATCCGGGATGATCTCCCCATGCAGACGCGGCGCCTCGGCCGCAAAGAAGTCCAGGCACGCCGGCAGCATGCCGTAGTCGTACTCGGCGTTGTCCAGGGGCTTCCCGGTCTCCGCAACCAGCAGCCCGATGATCTCCTCCCGGCGTTCCTCGAGTGCCTCGCGCAACACCCGCATCCAGCGCAGACGCTCATCGAGACCCAGACGCGACCAGACCGCAAAGGCCCGCCGCGCTTCCCCGAGGGCGCGGTCGAGAATCTCCGCCGTGTACGCCGTGTACCCCCCGCAGCACCCTTCCGTGGCAGGATTCTCGACCAGCTTCAACTCACCCCCGGAAACCAGCTCCCCGCCGACATAACTGTGAAATACACGCTGTTTCATGTTGCTCTGTGTCCTTCTGCCGCGGTGCCACAGCGGTGCCCAGCCACCCGACCCCCAGCCTCGTCCCGGCCCCCCTCCGTCCGGAGCGTCGTGCCCCTCACCCGGAGGACACGCGCCGGGAAACCGTGAACCGATCCAGTGTTTCACGCCGTACGTCGATGCCCAGACCGGGGCCGTCGGGAATGTCCAGCGAACCATCCCGCAGACGGAAGCCGCCGTCGATCAGCAGGTCCCGCAGGGGATTGGCGGTGCGGTCGAACTCGAACAACGGCTCGTTGTCACCGGGCCGTGGCGCCGCGGTGTGCGGGATCGGGGGGATCGAAGCGGTCACCTGCAGGGCGGCCGCAAAGGCCACGGCGCTGCCCCAGACGTGCAGACACACGGGCGTGTGGTGAGCCGTGGCCAGGGCCACGATCTTCTGCGTCTCGCTGATGCCGCCGCAGGCCGACACATCGGGCTGCAGAATGTCCACCGCCCCGCTGCGCAGCAGGTCGAGCATCCCCCAGCGCGTGTACTCGCACTCCCCCGAGGCAATGGCTACACGCAGCGCGCGCCGCAGCGCGGCACACCCCGCCACGTCCTCCGGCACCACCGGCTCCTCGAACCAGTGGAACCCGAGATCGTCCAGGACACCTCCCACACGCCGCGCCGTCGCCCGGTGGTAGGCATGGTTGGCATCGGCCATCAGCAGCGTGTTGTCCCCCGCCGTCTCGCGCAGGGCTTCGAGGCGGGCCAGATCGTCGGCGAACGGAAGCAGACCGATCTTGGCCTTCATGGCCCGGAACCCCGCCTCCCTGTGCCCTTCGGCCTCGAGGCGCACCCGGTCCACGGCCGCCGCCGGGTCCTGAAGGTCCCCTTCGGCATAGTAGAACCCGGTCGCATAGGCCGTGACCCGGTCCCGATAGGCGCCTCCCAGCAGGGCGTGGATCGGCTTGCCCGCCTCGCGGCCGCGGATGTCCCACAGGGCCGTGTCCAGGCCGCTCATCGCGTCAATGCACGCTCCCTTGCGGCCGAAGTCCCGGGAGAAGCTGTACAACTCGTGCCAGATGGGCTCCGTTTCGAGCGGGTCCCGACCCAGCAACCGTTCCGCCAGCACCTCGTGGATGTACGTCGCCAGGTGGGCAACCGGCATCGAAACCCCGCTCTCGCCCCAGCCGCAGAGCCCCGCGTCCGTCGTCACACACACCAGGAGACTCGACCGACGCGCAAAGAAGCCCTGCGACGAGTAGAACCGCGCCGCGGACGGCAGCGGCGCCTGCAGTACAAAGGTCTCGATCCTGTCGATGCGCATGCCGCTTCCTGCCCCCCTATTCGCCACGCAGATACGCCTCACGACCCGCCTCGAGATGACGCCGTAGGAGACCCTCCGCCACGTCCGGATCGGAGGTCTGCAACCCCTCCACCAAGTCCCGGTGCCAGCGCCCCGACGGGTCCGGGGGAAAGGGATTGCGGACACTGAAGGTGCTGACCAGCACAAACAACCCCAGACGCATGGCACGGTCGTACTCGCGGACGTACTCCGGACACCCCGTCAGGGCCACCAACGCACGGTGAAAGGCCAACTCCGCCTCCCAGTTGATCGCCGCACCCGAACGCGTCGAGTCCACCGCCGCCGCCAGGGCCGACAGCCGCACCAGATCCGCCCGTACCGACGCACCGCAGTACACCCGCGCAGCCTGACACTCCAACGCGTTCCGAAACAGCAATGCCGCCCGGAAATCCCCCGAACGGATCGTCCGCACACGCGTCCCGCGCCGCGGCACGACCTCCAGAAAACCCTCCTGCTCCAAACGCGTAAAGGCCTGCGTCACCGGACTCAGACTCACCCCCAACCGGACCCCGATCCGGCGACGATCCAACACGTCCCCGGGCTCCAACTCGCGCCGTACCAGAGCGTCGTACACGTACCGGTACACCGCCTCCGCCAGGGACCCGCCGCTGCCCTTCACCACATCGCCCTCCATATGCCCGCCGAAACCGCCAACGGCCCCGGGAAGGCATGATGTTTCACGTAACACATCACTGCCTCCGTGCTATTCTAGCCCCGGGGCGGTCCCGCTGCAAGCCATTGCGTCGGCGGCCGCCGGCCCTACGGCGTCACCGCTCCATCTACCCGGGGAGGGATGGGGAAACGTCTCGGCATCCCCTGGAGGGCGACGCTCCGCGGAGCCGCAAGTGCCCGCGAGGACGCGGGCGCTCCATCCCTCCTGGAGGGCGACGCTCCGCGGAGCCGCATCCCGGACCACGCGCGCCTTTGGCTGACCCATCACCCGCCGGCGGCCCGGGCGGGGGGGGAGACGTCGCGATGGGTGCTATGGTACGGGGTGCTGCCCCGCGCCGGCGCGGGTCCGGCGCATGGTGATGGGTATGTTCAGGAGGCACGGGCATGGTGGTTCACACGGTGTTTTTCTGGACGCGGGACATGACCGCGGAGGACGCGGCTCGTTTCGAGGCCGGTCTGGCGGGGCTTCTGCGGATCCCGGTTGTAGCGGGCGGGTGGTACGGCCCTCCCGCGGGAACTCCGGACCGGGACGTGGTGGATGCCAGCTACCAGTACGGTCTGACGGTCCTCTTCGACGATGTGGCGGCGCACGATCTGTACCAGGACTGCGCCGAGCATCAGGCCTTCATTGCCGACTTTGCGCGCTTTTGGGAGCGCGTCCGGGTGTACGACTACCAGGCCGCGCCCGGCTGACGCCTGACGCAGGGCCGGGGGGTCTTGCATTCCCGGCCGTCGGGGCTATGCTCCGGGTCGCTGCCGGGGGAAGCCTCCCGCGGGACGACGGTGTTGTGTCATGGATGCGGACTCGCCCCACATCGAGAGCCTGTTCTCGGTATCCTACGGCTACCGGGTCACGTTCACCTCTGATGTATTTGCGCCGGACAACCCGGTCCTTGCGGACCAGCTCCGGA
The DNA here is from genome assembly GCA_016935045.1 of Lentisphaeria bacterium. Classification (GTDB taxonomy): domain Bacteria; phylum Verrucomicrobiota; class Lentisphaeria; order Oligosphaerales; family JAFGRS01; genus JAFGRS01. The sequence goes on from JAFGRS010000847.1 coordinate 4,437, forward strand.
GTCGCGCGATTGCGGGGCGGCCCGTTCGTTGCCTGGCCCTGGTGGACGAGGGTCTGGCCGCGGCCACGCCGGGCCTTACGGACCGGATGGCGGCCTATGCCGAGGTGCACGCGGACCGTGTGCTCCTGCCCCTGCCGCCGGTCTGCCTTCCCGGCGGCGAAGGGACCAAGCGCGGGCTTGAGACGGTATTGCGCGTGGTTGCGCTTGGGGTCGAGGCGGGGATCTGCCGGCAGAGTGTCGTGATTGCCGTCGGAGGCGGCGCCTTCCTGGATGCCGTCGGGCTGGGTGCGGCCCTGTTGCACCGGGGCGTCTCCCTGCTGCGCCTGCCCAGCACGGTGCTGTCCCAGAACGACTCGGGCATCGGGGTCAAGAATGGGGTGAACCTCCACGGGATGAAGAATGCCCTGGGGACCTTCGCCCCTCCACTGGCGGTGATCAATGACAGCCGCTTCCTGCGGACCCTCTCCCCACGCGACTGGACCGCCGGGATCGCCGAAGCCTTCAAGGTGGCCGCCATCCGCGATGCCGGCTTCCTCGATTGGCTCGAAAACCACGCCGAACAACTGGCGGCACGGAACATGGCCGGCATGGAAACCCTCATCCGACGCTGCGCCGCCCTCCACTGCAACCACATCGCTTCCTCCGGCGACCCCTTCGAAACCGGCAGCGCCCGACCCCTCGACTTCGGACACTGGGCGGCACATCGCCTCGAAACCCTGACCGACTACGCCCTGAGGCATGGAGAAGCCGTGGCCATCGGCATCGCCCTCGATCTGCTCTATGCGGCGCGCCGGGGCTACATCCTGCACGCTGAGGCCCTGCGGGTCATCCGGGCCATGGCCCGCTGCGGGCTCCCCGTCTGGCATGCCGCACTCGGCGCCTGCCACGCGAACGGCATTCCCGCCGTGCTCGACGGGATCGAGGAGTTCCGCCTCCATCTCGGCGGCCGGCTCCATGTCACCTTCCCCTGCCCCCTCGGGTCCCGCAGGGAGGTGACGGAGATCGACCGCAGTCTGATGCGCGACTGCATCACCGAGTTGACGAGCCTCCACGAGCGCCCGGAGCGGGAGGCCCCCCCATGACCGTCGCGACCCCCTACGGCGCCCTGCACCTGACCTACTGCCTCAACATCCACCCCGGGGAGTCCTGGGCCGAGAACCTGGCGGCCATCCGCGACAAGGCCTGTGCCGTCCGCACCATCCTCGGCGGCTGCCGGCCCTTCGGCCTCGGCCTCCGGGTCAGCGCCCGGGCCGCGCGCGAACTCGAATCCCCGTCGGCCCTGGGGGCGTTCCGCGCCTTCCTCGACGCCGAGGGGCTCTATGTGTTCACCATCAACGGCTTCCCCTACGGCACCTTCCATGGCGCCCGGGTCAAGGAACGGGTCTACGAACCGGACTGGACCCACCCCGACCGCGTGACCTACACGCTCCGCCTGGCCCGCATCCTGGCGGCCCTGCTGCCGGAAGGGATCGAGGGTTCCATCAGCACCGTCCCGGGCACCTACCGCCCCTGGTTCGCCGACGCCATGCTGTCACCCCTCGTCGACCACCTCGTCGAGGTCGTCGCGGCCCTGGCCGGGATCGCCGCTGCCGACGGCAAGACGGTGCGGCTGGCGCTCGAACCGGAACCGGACTGCCTCTGGGACACTCTCGAAACCACCGCCGCGTTCTTCGGCCACGTCGTCCCCCAACAGGCCGTGCCGCGCCTCGCGGATCGCCTCCGCATCCCCCGGGACCAGGCGGAGGACACCCTCCGCCGGCACCTCGGCGTCTGCCTGGATACCTGCCACCAGGCCGTCCTCTTCGAAGCCCCCGCCCGGACGCTCATGGAACTGCAGGAGGCCCACATCGCCGTGCCCAAAGTCCAGGTCAGCGCGGCACCCGCGTTCCGCGTCTCCACCCAGACCCTCGACCAGGCGGAACGGTTCGTCGACCCCTGCTACCTGCACCAGTCCTGCATCCGCACCGCCGCGGGAAAACTCCTCCGCTTCCACGACCTGCCGGAAGCCATCCGGACCGCCCGGACCACCCCCGGCGCCGAAGAGCTGAGGACCCACTTCCACATCCCGCTCGTGACCCCGGGAGGCCTCGGATTCGCCTCCACCCGCGAGGAGCTGACGCCGGCCTTCTGGCACCGGATCATCGAGTCCCGCGTGCCCCATGTCGAGGTGGAGACGTATTCCTACGGCGTGCTGCCCCCGGAACTCCGGACCGAGGCCGTCGAACACAGCATCGCGCGGGAAATCGAGTGGACCCGGGCAGCCCTCCAGCGGGCCGTCCGTGCCCGCAGCCAAAGGCACTCCCCCGAGCGCCCGGAAACCCCGGGTGACACAGACGCCGCGCCGTAGCACACGCCAACAGGAGGAACAGGACATGGCCCGCAAACCCAATGTCGTGCTCGTGCTGACCGATGACCAGGGCTACCCCCCCATGGCCTGCCATGGACACCCCTTCCTCCAAACCCCCTCCCTCGACGCCCTGCATGCCGACGCGGTCCGCTTCGAACAGTTCCACACCGGCACCACCTGCGCCCCGACCCGGGCCGGACTCCTGACCGGACACACCTGCAACTCCACCGGCGTCTGGCACACCATCGGCGGCCGCTCCCTGCTGCGCGCCGACGAATGGACCCTCGCACAGGCACTCAAGGACAACGGCTACCGCACCGGCATGTTCGGCAAATGGCACCTCGGCGACGATATGCCGTACCGCCCCGGGGACAGGGGCTTCGATACGGTCGTCTGCCACGGCGGAGGCGGCATCAGCCAACAGCCGGACTGGTGGGGAAATGACTACTTCGATGATACCTACGCGGCCGACGGCACGCCGCGGCCCTTCGAGGGATACTGCACGGACGTGTTCTTCGGGCAGGCCCTCGATTTCATCGCCCGCCGCCGGGAGGAACCGTTCTTCTGCTACATCGCCACCAATGCCCCGCACGGCCCCTTCAACGTCGAACCGCGCTATGCCGCCATGTATCGCCGTCATACCTCCAGCGAACAGTATGCCCGCTTCCTCGGCATGATCACCAACATCGACGAAAACGTCGGCCGCCTGCGCCAGACCCTGGCAAGGCTCGGCCTCGAGGACGATACCATCCTCATCTTCATGAGCGACAACGGCCAGACCGGACTCGGAGAACCGGTGCCCGACATGTTCACCGCGGGCATGCGCGGGCTCAAGGGCAGCGAGTACGACGGCGGCCACCGGGTGCCCTGTTTCGTCCGTTGGCCCAACGGCAACCTGAAGGGGGGCCGCACCGTCCACGAACTCAGCAGCTATGTCGACCTGATGCCTACCCTGCTCGACCTCTGCGGCATCCCCGTCCCCGAAGACCGCTCCTTCCATGGCGACAGCCTGACGCCGCTGCTGCGCGGGGAAACGGCCGACCACTGGCGCGAGCGCATCGTCGTGACCGACACCCAGCGGGTGGCCCACCCCATCAAGTGGCGCAAAAGCTGCGCCATGATGGACCGCTGGCGCCTCGTCAACCGCGACGAACTCTACGACATCCAGGCCGATCCGCTCCAGCAGCGCAATATCGCCGACCACCACCCCGAAATCGTCGCCCGCCTGCGCGCCGGGTACGAAGAGTGGTGGCGCATCTGCTCGGAACAGATGCAGCGGGACATCCCCTTCAGCCTCGGCCTCCCGGAACAGGAGCAGATCGTCCTGCGCACCCACGACCTGCGCAACGAGCAGGACCACAGTGTCGTCTGGAACCAGGCGCAGGTCCGCAACGGCGACATCTGCCATGGGTACTGGGAAATCCGGGTCGAACGCCCGGGCACCTACGAGTTCGAACTGCGGCGCTGGCCGAAGGAAGCGGGCCACCGTATCCAGGGCGGCATCGAGGGACCCGACGTCGACTACCGCACGGACGGCATCGCACCGGGAGCCCAGAGCCATTACGCCGGAGGCAAGGCGTTGCGCCTCGATACGGCCACCCTCATGATCAGCGGCATGCCCCAGCAGAGCGCCCCGGTCGGCCCGGACGACCGCGCTGCCGTCTTCCGGGTCGATCTCGAACCCGGACCACACCACCTGCGGGCCATGTTCTCCAACGGCGCCGGACTCTATGCCGCGGCCTACTACGTCTACGTCCGCCGCGTCCCGCCGCAGCCGTGAAGGGGCAGGATCCCGTGCGGAAACGCAGAGGCGCAGGGAATCGGGGCGGAGCCTCTCGTACCGTGGGTCCTCGCGGGCAT
>JAFGRS010000848.1 GCA_016935045.1 Lentisphaeria bacterium
CCCCACTCCCCTCACATTCCCGATTGGCAGCCCGCCGCGGTCTGTGCCCGGCGAGGCGACTGGAAGCTGATCCGGATCTTCCATGACGGCGCGGACGGCCAACACCGCTACGAACTCTACAACCTGCGCGAAGACATCGGCGAACGACGCAACCTGGCCAGCGGGAACCCGGCAGTGGTGGCCGAACTCGACGCCGCCATCGAACGGTTCCTCGAAGAGACCGGAGCCTTGCGCCCGCAACCGAACCCGGCGTACGATCCCGCCGCGGCGGAAACCGTGGGGGGCTGGCAGACACGCGTGGCCGACGCCGCGTCCATCGACTTCAACGGCCGTCTCAAATCCCTGCAGTATCGGGCCTTCGGCGAGGGGACGGCGATGACCACCGCCGAACCCATCCTCCTCCCACCCGGAGCATACGTGGCCGAGATACGGATGCTGGCCCTGGCACAGGGCGCGGGCCGGCTTGCATGCCATGCGGGGGACCCGGCGGCGGGGGCCGTCGCCGTCGCCGAGATCCCGGTGCGCCATGACCGGGCCTGGCGCGACTACCGCGTGCCCCTGCGGCTGGACCGTGCCGCCACGTCCCTGGCTCTGTCCCCCTGCGGCGGTTCGGGCACGGTGCAGATCCGCCACATCCGGATCCTGTCCGCTGACGGCGCCGCGGTTCGCGAATGGTCGTTCGAGAAGGCTCCGCCCCGCCCGGTCCAGGCCAAGCCGCAGCCCGTGGTCGGCGGCTGGCAGGCAGGTCCCAACGGCCACGCCGCGGCCCGGATTCAGGACGGTTGCCTGAGCCTGGCCTGCAGCGGGGGGGACCCGATGATCATGTCCTCCACCCCCCTCGGGCAGGCCCCGGGTACCTATGTGCTGACCTTGCGGATGCGCTCCGCCGCCGGCGGCGCCGCACAGGCCTTCGGGCGTCCCGAGACCCGCGGCTACCAGCCCGGCACCGGCCAGGCGTTTGCCGTGCGCCACGACGGCGAGTGGCACGAGTACCGGGTGGAACTGCCCCTGGATCATCCCCTGCACGAACTCCGCATCGACCCCTGCAGCGCCCCGGGGGAGGTTGCCATCGACTGGATCCGTCTCGACACCGCCGCCGGGGTCCGGGTGCGGGAGTGGGCGTTTGACGCGGCGGCGGGGAACTGAAAGGGACTTCAGCGATGGCACGCCCCAATGTGCTGTTTGTCTTTGCCGACCAGATGCGGGCCCAGGCCACGGGATACGCGGGGGATGCAAATGCCCATACGCCGGTTCTGGACCGTCTGGCCGCCGCATCCCTGAACGTGACCCATGCCGTCTCCGGGCACCCCGTGTGCTGCCCCTACCGTGCCGCTCTCATGACGGGGCAGTATCCGCTGCGCCACGGGGTCTTCGTCAACGACGTGCCCCTCGAGACCCATGCAGCTCCTCTGGCCAAGGTCTTTGCGGATGCGGGCTACGATACGGCCTACATCGGCAAGTGGCACCTCTACGGCAGCCCGGACGGGAACTACAACCGGCGCCGCGCCTTCGTACCCCCCGAGGCGCGCCTCGGTTTTTCCTCCTGGAAGGGCTTCGAGTGCAACCACGACTACAACCACTCGCCGTACTTCGAGGGCGACAGCCGCGAAGTGAAGTACTGGGAAGGGTACGACGCCCTGGCCCAGACCCGGGATGCCTGCCGCACCATCCGCGACTCCGCCCGGGGGAAACGCCCGTTCTTCCTGATGCTCTCCTGGGCGCCCCCTCATGACCCCTACCACACCGCCCCGGAAGCCTGGCGGGAGCTTCTCCAGAAGCGCGAGATCGGCCTGCGGCCCAATGTCCCCGAACACCGTGCTGCCCAGGCCCGGGAGGCCCTGCGGGGCTACTATGCCCATATCGCGGCGCTCGACGATTGCCTCGGAATGCTCCTCGATGCCGTGGACGGCGCCGGCATCGCCGAGGATACCCTGCTGGTCTTCACCTCGGACCACGGCGACATGCACGGCAGCCAGGACCTCGTCGCCAAACACTGCCCCTGGGACGAATCCATCCGCGTCCCGTTCCTGCTGCGTTATCCCCGCCTGGCGGGGCGCATGGCAAGGCAACTCTCCATCCCGCTCGATGCTCCGGACCTCATGCCGACGCTGCTCGGTCTGTGCGCCATCCCGATCCCCGCCACGGTCCAGGGGAGGGATTTCTCCCCGGAAATCCGCGGCGAACGAACCCCGGATCCGGATGCCGCCGCCCTGCTCTGCGTTCCCACCAGCTACGGGGCCCTGCGCAGCCAGGGCCTGCCTGCGTACCGCGGACTGCGCACGGCCCGGTATACCTATGTCCGCAGCGTCGAAGGACCCTGGCTGCTCTACGACAACGACGCGGACCCCTACCAGCTCGATAACCTCTGCGGCCAACCCTCCGCGGCCCCTGTCCAGGCGCGCCTCGAAGCCCTGTTGCAGGATCGGCTCAGGGCCACCGATGACCCGTTCTTCTCCGGCGCGGAACACCTCGCCCGGGCGGGGCTGGGACACTACCGCGAGGCGACCTGCCCGATCCACGCCAACGCCAGCCGTTGGTCCCGGGGCAGCGTGTGACGGGCGGTGGCGCGGCGGCGCCGGGCCGGGGGCGGAAGAGTTCGGACGGGAGCCGGGTCTGCCAAGACGGAGGAAGGTGCGATGCTGGGTACACACGGATGCAGGGCGATGGTACCGGCGGCTGTGCTGCCGGTCTGTTTCGGCGTCGCGGCGGCGGCCGCGTCCCCCGCCGCCCCGGCGGCGCCCCGAACCGACATGGCCCGCCTGCGGGTGAGCGACAACGGGCGCTTCCTGGTGACCGAGCAGGGCAGGCCCTTCTTCTGGCTGGGCGACACCTGCTGGCACATGTTCGGGAAGTCGGCACGGGAAGCGAGCCCGATCCAGCCTTCGGCAAGTCTCTACTTCGCGACCCGTGCGGCGCAGGGGTTTACGGTCGTCCAGTCGGTGCTCCTGCGGGCCCTCGACGGCGGCAGCCCCGCGAACGCGTACGGCTTCGAGCCCTTCGAGGGGGATGACTGGTCACGCCCCCGGCTGCGCCCCGGCCCCAACGACGACTACTGGGACCACGTGGACTGGTGCATCGCCGAGGCCGGGCGCCACGGGCTGTACGTGGCCGCGCTGCCCATGTGGCTGCAGTCCATCCCGGACGACCACCCCATGGTCCGGGACGCCACCGTGGCCTATCGCTACGGCCACTTCCTGGGCCGCCGCTATGGCCGGGAACCGCACCTGATCTGGGTCCTCGGCGGCGACGCCTACCAGAAGGGACGCAATGTCGACACCCCCTCGCGTCTGGCCCTCGTGCGCGCCCTGGCGGAAGGAATCGCCGACGGCAGCACCGGCCAGGACGCATGCGACGGGCAGGCGGACTGGACATCCACGCTGATGACCTTCCACCCGCCCGGGGGCAACCACTCCTCCTCCGAATGGCTCCACAACGAGCCCTGGCTCGATTTCAACATGGTCCAAACCACCACCCGTTTCCGCTTCGCCAACTGGCGCACCGTGGCCAGGGACTACGCCAAGACGCCCGTCAAACCCACCCTCGATGCCGAGGTCGCCTACGAAGACTCCCTCTCCCTGAACCGGAACGAACCCCAGGACCGCCGCACACGGCCCTGGGAGGCGCGGCGGGCCGCCTACTGGAACGTCTTCGCGGGGGGCTTCGGCCACACCTACGGACACCGCAGCTTCATCGGCTGGATCCGGCAGGGGGAGACGTACCGGTTCGGCGCCCACATCCCCTGGTACGAACGGCTCCACGCCCCGGGCGCCGAACAGATGCGGCATCTGCGGGCCCTGCTCGAAGCGCACCCCTTCCTCAGCCGCATTCCGGATCGGACGCTGCTGGACGGCGACCCGGGCGATGACGACGGCCATCTGGAGGCCACCCGCGACAGCAACGGCTCCTACGCCATGGTCTACTCCCCTCTGGGCAGGCCGGTGCCGCTGCGACTGGACGCCCTCTCGGGACCGGAAGTCCGCGCTTCGTGGTTCGATCC
>JAFGRS010000139.1 GCA_016935045.1 Lentisphaeria bacterium
CGCTTCCTCACCCCGAATCGGCGCTCCACTGCCGCAAGGGCAGTGGCGGCGGGAAGCGATTCGCCGGATCTTGAAACAGCCCTGGCTGTGACATGCGGTACCCCCATGAAGTCCCGGGGAGCGGGGCTGATGCAGGATCCGCCACGGGAGTGGGCAGCATGGGCGGGAGGCGCAGCGCGGTGGAGGGCGGAGCCGTTTCGACGCGGGGTGCGTCCACGCACCCTTTGCTGAGGGATTGCGGGCCCGCCTGCACGCGGCATTGCCGCTTCGCGGGCCACCGTGTACAGTTCCACGGGCCCGGGCAGGCATGGAACCGGGAAAGAAAGCAACCATGACAAACGGCAACAGCACGCCGGTGGGTGCGGGCGCCGAAGAGAACCCCATCGTCCTCTTCGGGACGGGTGCCTATGCCCGCCGACTGCGCTACTACCTGCATCACGACAGCACCCATCGGGTCGCGGCGTTCACCGTGCACCGGGAGTTCCTGACCGTGCCCGAAGTGGATGGGGTGAAGGTGATCCCCTTCGAGGAAATCGAGGCCTTCTTCCCACCGGAGCGATACCCCATGTTCGTTGCGGTGGGATACAGCCGCATGAACCGAGTGCGGGCGGAGATCTTCGAACAGGCCCGGCGGAAGGGATATGGTTTCGTGACCTACGTGGATTCCGGCGTTCGCCTGTGGGACACGGTCACCACGGGACGGAACTGCTGTGTGATGGTGGGCAGCGTGCTCGCGCCCGACGTACATGTCGGCGACGATGTCATGATCGGGGGCGCCAACGCCATCGGGCACAACGTGGCGATCCACGAGCATGCCTTCGTCACCAGCGGGACGGTCATCGGGGGTTTCGTGCAGGTGGGCGCCTACAGCGTGATCGGTCTCGGTGCGGTGATCCGGGACGGCGTGCATGTGGCGCCCCGGACCATGGTCGGAATGGGTGCCGTGATTACCCACGACACGCGGGAGGGGGAGGTGTACAAGGCTCCTGCCGCCGAGTTGTCGCGAGTGCCGAGTTCGAGGCTCAGGGACCTGTGAGTTGGCCGGCCCGCGCCGAAACCGGCGCCTGGCCGATGGATGGGATGGATCGAATGTCCGCAGTCGATCGGCAACTCGTGCAGGTGCGCTTCAACCGCAGTGCGGAGACCTATGACGCAGCGGCGCCCTGTCAGGCCGACATGGCGCGCGTCCTCCTCGAACACTCCCGGCGCCGGTTGGAAAACCGCGTCCCGCAATCCATCCTCGAAGTGGGCTGCGGCACCGGGACCCTGACCCGCATGCTGACGCAGAGCTTCCCCCAGAGCCGGCTGCTGGCCGTGGACTTCGCCCCGACCATGCTCGAACGGGCCCTGGGTGCCCTGCCGCAGGGCGCCTCGGTACAGGGCCTGCTGGCGGATGCGGAGGAGCAGGCCGACATGCTCGCTGCCCGGGGCCCCTTCGATCTCGTCATCTCGAGCGCCACGGTGCAGTGGTTCCGCACGCCGGCACGGACCGTGCTGGGCTATGGAGAACTGCTGCGTCCGGGAGGGGTCTGCGCAGTAGCCACGTTCGGCAGCGATACGTTCCGCGAACTGGCGGAGTGCTTCTCCCGGGCCGAGGCCGCCCTGGGACGCCCCCTCGACCGCCATGTGATGCCCCTCCTCTCCTGCGTGGATTGGGCGGATGCGTGCAGGGACTGCCCGCACGATGCCGTCGAGACCCGGGACGAGCGGGTGGTGGTCTGGTATGCCGGTGTCGATTCCCTCATCCGGGCGGTCCGCGGCATGGGGGCAGGATATGCCGGAGAACGGGGGCGGCCTGCCGTGCACCGGGACGTCTACCGCCGCATGGTCGCGGAGTACGCCGAGCGCTTCGGCCGTGCCGACAACGGGCATGTCCGGGCCACCTATCACCTCATCTATGTCAGCTACCGGAAGCAAGTGTAAGGCCGTGCCGATCGAGCTGCAGGCGTGCCGGCACACTCGCGTGAACCAGCCCCCTCCCAAGGCCCTGGAAGCCGCCCCCTGCATCGTCCTGCCGCTCTATGCGAACCGGACAACGGCGCCGGTGTTGTGTGCCCGTCTCCTCCATGCCATGGGCGCAGGCAACCCGTTTCGCATTGTCGGCGTCGACGACTGCGGCAACGACGGCTCGGCCGCGGCGTTGCGGGAAGCCGCCGCGGACGCCGGAATCCCCTGCCGGATCGCCAGACACGAACGGAACCGGGGACAGGCTGCCGCCATCCGCACGGGGCTGCGCCTGGCGCAGGGAAGTGACACGGTGGTCATGGATGCGGATCTCCAAGACCCGCCGGAGGTCGTACCCCTGCTCCTCGCCGCCCTGGCCGGGGAAGGGCGGGGTCTGGCCTTCGCCCGCCGCCGCGCGGAGCAACGCAGCAGGGCAACACGGACCATGGCGCTGCTGTTCCGTGCCCTGGTGTTCCGCATCATGGATGCGAAGGTCCCCGCGGACGTCGGTCTCTTCTTCGCCGTTTCCAGGTCCACCCTCGACCAGTTGCTGAGTCTGCCCATTCGCGAGGACCTTCTGCTGGCGGCCCTCTTTGCCCTCGATGTGCCTGCCGCAACCGTCGACTACAGCAGGGCGGGTCCACCGCCCCGAGGCAGCGGCTACAGCCTGCGCACGCGCGCCGTCCTGGCCTGCCGCACGCTTGGACGAGCCGTGCAGGTTCGACGCTGCCTGCCCGTGATCCGGGGGCAACACCGGCCCCCGCAGCCCGGGGCCCCGGGAACGCATTGATCCGGCCCGGGGGTTCCCGGATCTGGCGGGCCAAGACCGCTGCGGGAGCCGACCCCGCGCAAGCGGGGGAGACGGGCGGAGCCGCAGGGCTTCCCAGCGAAGCGGCAATGGGCGCCGCCGGCCCGGGTGCACGCTGCCTCCGCCGGCGCTCCCGCCAACGTCACCGTACTCCCGTTCGCGAGCACGAACCTCCCTGCCTGGCCAGGCGTGCCTTCAGCTCGGTTTCATAGGCATCGAGGTCGGCGATGGCGCGCCGGGCGACCCCATCGGCGATGGCTGCCGCGGCGACCTTGCGGGCCACTCTCGGCACCACGCGGGGATCGAAGGGCTTCGGGATTACGTACGTGGGCTTGAGGGGGGCGTCCCCCTCAAACATGCCGGCAGCCGCGTCCGCGGGATAGGCCCTCGACAGAAAGGCCTTCACGTCCTCCGGCACCGCCTCCCGCGCCACCTCCGCGAGGGCCTCCGCCGCGGCCAACTTCATGGCTTCCGTGATGTCGCCGGCGCGCACATCGAGGGCGCCGCGGAAGATCCCCGGGAACCCCAGGACGTTGTTGACCTGGTTGGGGAAGTCGGTCCGTCCCGTTCCGACCACCGCGGCGCCCGCTTCGAGCGCATCTCCGGGGTGGATCTCGGGGACCGGATTCGCCATGGCAAAGAGCACGGCCCGGGGCGCCATCGAAGCCACCATCTCGCGCCTGACGCAGTCGGCCACCGACACCCCGAGAAACACATCCGCACCCCGCATGGCGTCCGCCAGGGAACGCGCCGGAGTGTCCACCGCAAGGCGTTCCTTCTGCGGCGTCATGCCCTCGCTGCGGCCCCGATGGATGACGCCCTTGCTGTCGCACATGATGACATTCTCACGGCGCACCCCCGCGCTGATGTAGAATTCGATGCAGGCGATGCCTGCGGCGCCCGCGCCATTGACCACCACGTGCAGGTCCCCGATCCGCTTGTCAATGAGTGCGAGAGCATTGAGCAGACCCGCCAGGGAGATGATGGCGGTGCCGTGCTGATCGTCGTGGAACACCGGAATTCCCATGCGGCGTTTGAGCACGCTCTCGACCTCGAAGCAGGCTGGCGCACCGATGTCTTCGAGATTGATGCCGCCGAAGGTCGGTTCGAGCGCCGCCGTCATCTCGATGAGCTTTGCCGGGTCCGTGCGCCCGTCGGCTCTGTGCACGTTGCGGAGGCAGATGGGGAAGGCATCGATCCCGGCAAAGCGCTTGAAGAGAACCGCTTTCCCCTCCATGACCGGGAGACCCGCCTCGGGACCGATGTTGCCCAGCCCCAGCACCGCGGTGCCGTCGCTGACCACTGCCACCATGTTGCCGCGGCTGGTGTAGTCCCATACCTTCTCCACCTCGGCGTGGATCTCGAGGCAGGGCTGGGCCACCCCCGGGGTGTAGGCCAGGGAGAGGTCCATCTGCGTCTCGCAGGGCTTCGTCGTCCGCAGGGCAATCTTGCCGGGAACCGGGCTCGTGTGGTATTCGAGACTGCGCGCTCTGAGATCCTGTTGCATCGGGGAAGGGCCTTTCTGTCCGTAGGCGGCTGGGATGACCGGACCATAGGGCCCGTACTATACCCCCCGTCGTCACCGCTTGACAGCCACGGCATTCGGGCGCCAGGGCGGTTTCAGGATCCCAACGCCGCCGCC
>JAFGRS010000849.1 GCA_016935045.1 Lentisphaeria bacterium
ACCTCGATGACGACCACAGCGGCGCCCACGTCTACGGCAACATCGTGGCCCGTACGACGCTGGGCGGCTCCCACATCCATGCCGGCCGCGACAACCTGTTGGAGAACAACGTCTTCATCGACCATGCCAGGCAGCAGATGCAGTACTCCGGGCACACGCGGGATTCCTGGGTGGTCGAGAGCCATCGGAAGAGCTTCCTGGAGGCCATGGCGCGGCCCGCCTACCGCGCCAGGTACCCCGAGCTGGTGGACGCCGACCCGGAGACCCTCTGGCACATGGCCGGCAACATCTTCCGCCGCAACATCATCGTCTACACGGCCCCGACGGCGCTGCTCTACAAGTGCGGCACCCGCGACGGGAATCTGTTCCGGGACAACGAGTCTGACCACAACCTGATCTGGCACGGGGGGCTGCCGGTGCGGGTGGGGCAATGGGGCATGGCGGACACCCCGGCCGAGATGTCCTGGGAGCAGTGGCAGGAGCGGGGGTTCGACCGGCACTCGGTGATTGCCGACCCGTTGTTCGTGGACCCGGCGCACGGCGACTATCGTCTGCGGCCCGAGTCCCCCGCCTTTGCGCTGGGCTTCGAACCCATTCCGGTGGACCGGATCGGTCCCTATGCCGGTCCCCTGCGCGCGTCCTGGCCGATCGTCGAGGCCGAAGGGGTCCGCGAGCGCCCGCTGGTCAGCACCCGGGTGGAGATGCCCGAGCCCCCGGTTCGGGAACGGCCCCGGGCCGTCGCTCCACGGGTGGCGGTCGCTCCCGTTGCCGACGGACGCATCGGGGCCGGCGAGTGGCCGCCTGCCACGCTGGCGGTCGCGCAGGCTCCCGACGGCAGTCCTCTGCGCTCCGCCGCGTGCGTTCTGCGCCTCTGCCACGACGGCACGCATCTCTACGCGGCGATCACGGTCCCGCTGAGGAACGTTGCCGGCCTGCGCCTCGGCACCTTGTGGGGCGCCGACGATGCGGCGGAGGTCTGTTTCCGGGACGTATCCGGGGCTGTTCCCGGCCCGGTGTTTGTGGTGCACGGTTTTGCCGTGGGGGCGTGCGAGAGCGTCACCGAGGCGGGGGCGCCGCGGGAGGTTGCCGAAGCTCTCGGCAAGGCGGTTGGGTTTGGGTCACGCGTCGAGGCGGATGGCTGGACCGGGGAGTGGTCGATCCCCCTCGCGGCAGCCGGCATCCGCCATGTGCCCGGATGCACGCTGCACTTCAACGCGGGTGTGCGCCGGACGGAGAACGCCGAGTGGGTGCAGTGGGTCGGTTCGGGAGCCACCTGGCGCCTGGACCGGGCCGGTTCCCTGGTGCTGGAATGAGGCTGTCTGGCAGAGGAGCGAAAGAGATGATCACGACGCATCTCAGGACCGCGATTTCGTGCAACCTGGTGCTGGCGGGGATCACCTGGGCGGCCGGCGCGGCCACGGACCACCACCGGGTCCGAGGCGGCATCCCCAACAGCCAGTACTATTTCCGGGAGAACAGGGTAGGGAACCAGTACCTCTTCTTCCTCGGCAATTCGGTCCTGGCCGGAACGGGGCTGCGGGAGCAGGGCCTGCGCTACTCCAGCCAGATGGTCAATGCCCTGAAGACGCACTTCCCGCAGGCGGCCCTGATCGAGACCCGGCACATGCAGCCCGGCGGGAGTTGGTTCGGGCTGTATCGCTGCAGTCGGGGGCAGGCGGTCTTCGGCGAGGTCATCTGCAGCGGCCACCTGGCGGTCCTGGATTTCGCCGCGGATGACCGGCACGCCGACATCGGCGAGGTCCAGACCTCGATGGAGGGGCTGGTCCGCCAGATCACCCTCTACCGGGCCACGCACAGCCGTATCCTCGTGTACACCCTGACCCCCGAGATGCTCGACTCCTACCGGGTGGGGCAGGTCCCCGAGTACATCCGCGTCTGTGAACGGATCGCCGATCACTACGGCATTCCCAGCCTCAACCTGGCCAAGGCGGCCGCTGACCGGATCCTGGCCGGGGAGATCTCCTTCGAGGAATTCTCCGCCGACGGGATCCAGCCGACGGACGCGGGAGCCCGAATCTATGCCGATGCGGTGGCCGCCTTCGTCGACGACCTGATGGCCGCTTTCCCGATTCCCGAGAAGCCGCGGCCATACGTCCTGCCCGAGCCCCTGTTCCCCGGCACGGACGACCGCGGCCGGATCGTCGCCTACGAGGACCCGCAGGTCAAGCTCTCCGGCGCCTGGACACCCGGACAGGCCAGCCCCATCGGCCCATTCCGCCACGTCCTGGTCTCTCAGGGCCCCGGCGCGGCGCTGGCTCTGCGGTTCACGGGTTCGGAGGTCGGCCTCCTGGACGTGGCGGCTGGGGATGGCGCCGACCTGGAGTATTCCGTGGACGGAGGCGCGTTCCGGAGTCTCGCCGCGGCTCGGGACGCGGCGGGTCCGAGCATGCGGCCGGTGTCGCTGGGCAAGGGGCTCGAGCGGGATTCCGAGCACGAGCTGGTACTGAAGGTTGCCTCGACCGGTACGGCGCGGCTGGGCGGCATCCTGCTCAACGGGACCATCCCGGACGCCTATGCCGGGATGAGCATTCTCGACCGCATCGACGCGGTCTATGCCGCCATGGACCCCCTGGCTTACACCCCCCCGCCGGGCCGCTTCGCCAACATCCCGCGAACCATGAAAACCCTCCGCGAGGGCGGCGAACTGCGCCTGGTCCTCCTGGGGGACAGCATCATGGGCAATACCTCCAGCTCGGCCTTCGACCTGCTGCTCATGCGGCACTACCCGAAGTGCAGGATCGCCAAGATCGCCTCCCTGCGGAGTTCGACGGGATGCACCTACTACCAGGAGGACAACCGGGTCGAGGACTACGTGCTCAAGCACAATCCGGACCTGGTGCTGATCGGCGGCATCTCGAACCGCGGCGATGCGGAGGCGGTCCGTTCCGTGATCCGGCAGGTCCGCGCCCGGAAGCCCGAGACGGAGTTTCTGCTTCTGACCCCGGTCTTCGGCGCGGCGCGGAGTGAGCACATCCGCACCTACACGCGGGAGATCGATACCACGACGAAGAACTTCCGCCACGACCTGTCGAACGTTGCCGCCGAGGAAGGGTGCGCCTTCTTCGACATGACGGGCCCGTGGTGGGCGTACATCCAGGAGAGCGGCAAGACCTACGGCTGGTTCATGGGCGACGCCGTGCATGCCAACGCTCGAGGCTGCCAGATCATCGGGCGGTTGCTGGAGATCTGGTTCGCGGAATGATCCCCCCCCGGGGACGTCCGCCTCCCGGGTCCCCGCGGGGAGGAGGCCCCCCTCCGTCTCGCTGGCTTCGGTACGTTCGGCGCCGGGGAACGTCCGAAGAGCCGGTCCATGCGCTGACACAGCACACGGCCTGCGCGCGCGCCCACCAACGTCACCGGATTCCCTTTCCCGGGTGTGGAGATGACGCAGACCCCAACAGGCAGCGTCCCCGGACGCTTATGCGAGAGGCCCGTGCTCCTCACGCCGGATGGGGCGAGGTCCCGGAATACCCGTCGTCGGAATGTCCCTGCCCTGGCTGTACGGCTCGTTTCCGAAGGGTCTGCACTCGCGAGTCTGTGCCCGCGAGACGTGGGCGGTCCAGGCGATTGTGAGACGATCCGTACTGCGAGCTTCGTCCTGATCCCGGAAGCCTATCTCACCTCGATCTCGTACCAGATTGTCTCGTAGTCGGGTCCGACGGTCACGGTTGACCCTTCCGGCGTTTTCTCAACCGGGACTTCCGTCTTGCGTTCCCCGTGAGGACCCAGGGCATAGCAGCGCGTTCGTTCCGCCGGTGCCGGCAGGACCACCCTTGCCGGGATTCCCTCCACCATGACAGGCCCGTGTCCCCACCTGGCGCCCATGGTGATCTCCCGCGAACCGACTTCGGTGATCTCCATGTCGGCATTCTGCATCATGCCGGTGGCCGCCAAGAGCACATCCGTCGGTTTTCCGGCGGTGCCGAATCCCGTCGCATAACGGGAAACAAGCGAGACGGTCGCCCACCGAAGGCGTGTTTGGCCCACGGCGAGCGTCACTTCTCCCAGCTGGATGGTCCGGCTTGCGGGGAAACCGGTGAAGAGCTTGGTGTTGGGGGTGTTTACCGTGACATAGCCAGCCCCGGGGATTTCCGTGTTCCAGGTCAGTTCCCCTGTGTCGCTGACGATCACTCCGGCATCCCCCGGGGCAGCCGCCCCTGGGGGCTCGACGGCACTTCCGTCACCCATTGGGCCCAGAACAACCCCGGTGCGGTGAACCAGTGCCCACCGCGAGTCGAGCCCCGCGCTGCCGATCGAAAACCCCACGGCTCTCGCGTTCACCAACTGGTCGAAGTAGGGGGCGTACGCCACCGCTGCCGTCACCGTTCCCGCTGCCTCCCGGACATCCCCGCGGAGGTACATCGCCGCGCACGCGGGGAAGTGCGCCAGCACGTCGGTCCGCACGTTAACACTGAAGAAGTAGGTCAGGACATCCGGTTCACACTCGTGACGATGATGCCAGGTGTAGGCGAAGACTCCATCCCAGCCCTGCAGGGCGCCGTACGCGCGCAGCATTGGCTGGCCTTCTGCTCCGTACTGATTCGGAAACGGGTGGTTGTATTCGCTCACGGTGTAGGGTTTCCCGATGACCCGCTGCCCGGCCAACCCCCGGATGCACGACAGCGAGTGTACCATGGACACATTCCGGATGCGCCACTGGGGACTGACCGGGCTTGGGTGGCACCAGTACGCGTGGCTGTCCACGTAATCCAGCTTTGCCTGGACGAAGGGGGGACTGTAACCCAGTTGTGTTCCGGAGAGCAGCGATTTGGCGTGCAGTTCGTTCCGGATGTAGTCGGCCATTCCGCACCAGTAGGCCTCTTCCACGTCGATCAGGAACTGGTAGAAGTCGCGCCGTGCCGCGACGGGGGCATAGTCCCCGAGGCTGAAGGTGGGGATCGTGCCTGCCTCGAGCGTCTTGTCCGGGGTCAGCGAGACGGCTGTCCCACTGCGGAACGAGAGGTCTCTGAGCTCGTATGCACCCCTGTCGAATCGCGTGAGCTGAAACTCTCCCTTGTGCGAATCTGCGGTTGCCGCGAAGGAGGCAGAAACGAGTTTCCAATCCGGTCCCGCCGTGAAGGTCTTGTGGAAGCCCAGGGAACGCCAGCCGCCAACGGTCTCGGCGATGCCCGTCCCCAAGGTGACCGGCCCCTTGCCGGTTGTGCGTCTGAGTTCAAAGGAAAGGGTGTATGGCTCCCCCCTGCTGAGCCGCAGACCGCCGCGCAGGAGCTTCGGGAAGTACTCCTCGCCCCCTTTCTCGACGACGATTCTCATGACGCCATCTCCGGCGTGGGCACTCGCTTCCGCATTCCTCAAGGCAAACGTCCAGAGTCTCCCGTCGATCGCGACGGGTCCGTCGAAGGTCCCTTCCGGAATCTGCTCGTCACGGAGCGGCGCGTCTTCCCAAGCCCAGGCTTTGCGCAGGCCAGCCGTGGTTCCGTACTTCGTGACCAGCCAGCGATTCCACTGACGACGGAATTCCGAGGCATAGGGATCCGAGAGCCCGTCGATTCCTCCGCTGTGGTATTGGCTGATGAGCGAGTTCTCGTTGTTGATCTCGATCATGGCGACGCAGGGATCGTCGGTGTAGGCCAGTCCGGTATACGGATTCCGGTGCGTCAGCAGTGTCTTGGCGTACTCTTTCTGCAGCGCGATCATGCGCGGCTCGAAGTTGTCGATCCCCTTGTCCATCCTGGGCCTGCGTCCCGCGAAGCCATCGCGTTCGTCCCAGGCGCGCGCAACGTGGAGGTTCATGTTCACGTAGATGCCGCGCTCCTTGAACGCCGCGATCATGTAGTCCATGCGGTCCCGCTGCGCGGGATCCAGGTTGCGTTTGGTTTCAAGGCTCTCCGCGATGATCCCGGGCTGCTTCTCGTTGCGGAAGTTCCCGTAGTCGGCATCGAAGTAGTGCAGGCGTACGCAGTTGATTCCGAAGCGTGCCAGACGGGCGGCCAGGCGGGCGGCGGCCTCGTGATCGGGGAAGTTGGCCGGGCCGGTCAGGTTCGTTGCGTTGAGGCGTACTCGTCCGCCGTCGTGCGCGAAGCGGCCGTCCTGGACACGAAGGAACCCGTGCCTGCCTGCCGGGGCGTCCAGCAGGTGAGACATGTTCGTCACATTGTCCGGGGCGTCGTAGGAGATGACGAACGGGAACAGGGGCGGGAACGCATCGGCAGCCCGGAGTGTCCC
The DNA here is from genome assembly GCA_016935045.1 of Lentisphaeria bacterium. Lineage (GTDB taxonomy): Bacteria > Verrucomicrobiota > Lentisphaeria > Oligosphaerales > JAFGRS01 > JAFGRS01. Next base: position 6,208 of record JAFGRS010000849.1, read on the forward strand.
GTACAGT
>JAFGRS010000003.1 GCA_016935045.1 Lentisphaeria bacterium
CTGGTTCTGTCGATTCCATGGCAGCGTTGGCGGTTCCGTAGCCGTTCCACCAACCAAGCACGGACAAACGGTTCCGGCATTCCGAACCAGTCCATGCTCCATGGTCTTTGCAGCGCAACGAGATATGTAGCATTTCCGAGACGTTTAGGTCCGGTGGTTGCAGCCGAGCCCTTCCGGGGCGGCATTCCGGGCCCGGGGTAGCTCCGGGCCCCATGGACTGGGGAGCACGGCGATGAGGATCATCCGTTCCCTACGCTCTCTACGGAGCCTGGTCGAGGGGTTTCTGCTGCTTGCCGTTCTGGCGGCGGCAGCCATGGCGGTCCTGGCGTTCGGCAGGACACGGCTGCTGGCGGACGTCTACGCCCAGCGGCTGCATGGCCTGGCCCGGGAATACAATGCCCTGGTGGCGGCCTATCGGCAGGCGCTGTCCCGGACCGCGGTGTCCGAACTGCGGGTAGAGGCCGATGCGATCACGGTGGTCATACGCAGCCTCGATGGCAAGACCCGCGAGATCCCCACACCCTACAGCCCGGACCGGGAGTTCTACGTGGACTTCGCCGTCCTCGATGGCCGCCTCTGGATCCGCCGTGTGTTCGATGACGCAACGCCGCCGGCCGCGGGAATCGTCATCGACCCAGCCCTCGAACACGTCTCCTGGGACGCTCCCGGCGCCCGATTCGGCAAGGCAGTGTACCGGCGCCTGGAACCGGGGCGCTGGATCGTCACCGTTACCGGGAACGGTTCCCTCGGGCTCGAACCGGCAGCAGACCTGCCCGCGCCTGAACTCATGCCGGCGCCGGCAGTCCGGGACTACGAGGCCATGGTGCAGGAGACGGAAGCGGCCCGGGAACACATCTCGCTGGCCGATCTGGTCCGGGCGGCCGTCGGCCCGGACACAGACCCCGTTCTCCCGCGCCGCGCCCCGTAGACCGGGCGCACCCCAATGCCGCCGCGAGGCGCCGGTACCCGCACGCCCCTCGGTTCCGCTTGCGCGCCGCAGGGAATCCCGGTCCGTTGTCCCCGGCACCGCCTCCCCCACGCTTGCGCCGGCAGGCCAGACCTTGTCCAAAAAGGGTTCTCCCGCGCCTCCACTGTCCTTGCGGCAGTGGAGCGAAACGGGTTCGGTGGAGGCGTCCCGGTCTCGACGGCGCCCGCCAGGTCCTCTCGGGACGGTCGCGGGCCGGATCCGGTCATCCCTTCCCCTTGAGGATCCAGTGCAGCCCGGGGGGCAGGTCGAGACCGAGGTCGATCAGCAGGCATGCAGCGGTCACGATCGTCCCCGCAATGAGGACGCCAAGGACATTGGCGATGACGAATTTCCGGCGGTCGAGCCCGAGCAGGAACGCGCCAACAGCCCCCGTGTAGACGCCGCTGCCGGGCAGAGGCACACCGATGAACAGGGCGACACCCAACTCCCCGTAGCGGTCCACGCAGGGCTTCAGGCGCTGGCGCATCTTCTCGAGGCGGGGGAGAACATGCCCGCGAAACCACCCCGCCTGGCCGCACAGGCGCAGGGCAGGACCGAGAGCGAAGAACACGGCCCATCCCAGCAGGATGTTCGTGACCATGCAGGTGGCTGCCACCGCCGGCCAACTCATGCTGCCTCCCTCGATCCCGAAACGGGTCGACCCGTACAGCATGCCGATGGGGATGGAGGCCCGCAGCTCCAGCGCCGGAATGAGCGTCACGACAACCAACAGAAACATCTGCCTGACCATGAAGAGACCATACTCCTACGCCACGACACCCGCCGCCAGGGCCGACCACGTCGCCACCCGCACCCCCTCCGGGACCACAACCGGCAGCCCGACACGCCCGTTGTCCACCAGTACGGCCGGACAGCCGGCCGCCAACGCCGCCGCCAACCCCACCTCCGAATCATCGAAGACCGTCGTCCGCGGGGCGGCCGTGCCCAACCCGTCCAGGCAACGCAGAATCATATCGGGAGCAGGCTTGCGCCGGACCACGTCGTCCACCGTCACCACCGTCCGAAAGCAGGGAGCCAGGCCCGTCTCCCGCAGGGCGCGGTGCACAAACCACGCCGGCGAGTTGCTGGCGAGGGCCAGAGGCAGCCGCGAGGCCCAGTGCCGCACCACCTCCCCCGCAAACGGAAACAGCTCCGCCCGGAACAGGGACCCGAGCAGCTCCTCCTGGCGCCGGGCCACCACGGCGGGGTCCACAGCCAGACCTTCCCTCCGCGCGATCCTGGTCGCCAGAGAGAAACTCGTATTCCCGACAAACTCCCGTTCGTCCTGCGGTGTCAGGACATAGCCCGCCAGTTCGCGCAGGGCCTCGCGCAGGGCCTGCCGATGGTACTTCTCCGAGTCGATCAGGGTCCCATCGAGATCGAGCACGAAGGCTGCGCTGTCCGCCAGACGGATCATGGGTGGAGGAGTTCTCAGCGCAGGGGCAGCAGCAGGATGCAGTCCACGTTCATGTGCTGCCCGAGCAGGTTGGTCAGGCGGAGACGGTGGGTTCCCTCGCCCCACTCCAGGACAACGGGCCGGCCCTCGCTGTCCACCACCTGGAATAGCTGCCACTCTTCGGCGTTGACGCGCCCCCAGCCACCCGTGCCCGCGAAGGACACGACCGCGGCGCCGGGCGCCGGCAGATCATCGATCTCGAGGCTGCGCAGGACCCGTTCCTCCTGGGAAGCGACCACGAAACCGAGCGTATAGCGCCCCGACGCGGGCACCGGCAGATCCCAGGCCAGCCAATGCCCCGCATCGGCCCAGGCATACACGCACCCGCCACCGTGCGTGTTGCCATGCTCGTTGCTGACCCGGACCTGGCCGCCACCCTCCTCCCGAAACGCTTCCCCCTCCACCAGCACAGCACGGTCCCACGACACCGCATCCCGAGCCAACCGCCGCGCCGCCGTCACCGGACGCTGCAATCGGCAGCGTACGGCATCCGCCGGCAATTCCTGCCCGGGAGCGTCCGCGTCCAACACCAGCACCGACCCCGGCGTCAGAAAGCTCTGCGCCGCTTCGGCCGCGCCCTGTACTCGCACCGCTACGGCCGCGACCGCCGCCTCCCCCAGTCGCGCTTCGAGATCATAGA
>JAFGRS010000850.1 GCA_016935045.1 Lentisphaeria bacterium
GGAAGGACTCGGGAATCGGCTCAGCAGGAGCTTCGCCCTCCAGGGGAATCGGCTCAGCAGGAGCTTCGCCCTCCAGTCCGAACCGAGGATGCGACGCCCCATCCCCTCGAGGGCGCGGAAAGAAAACACTCTTGCAGTGAACCACTTGCGCTATCGCCGGCGAATCTTGCCACGGACTGTCCGCCAAGCGCCATACCAGGGAGCGAGCCCATGCGAAGGCCAAACACAGTCGACCGTCCTACCGGATGTGCCGGTTGCTGCGGGAAACAGCCGGCTGCGCGGCGTACGCACGATCCGCGATCCCGGTTGTCCGCGGGGCTTGCCGGTGTGGCCGTTTGCCTCCTCATGGTCCTGCTTGCCGTGGGCTGCGGCTCCGGGTCAGCCCCGGCGGAACCGGGCGCCGCACGCGAGCGGGTACAGTTCATCACCATCGGCACCGGCGGGGTGACCGGCGTCTACTACCAGGTGGGCGGCGCGCTGATGCAGTTGGTCAACGAAGCGTCTTCCGAGCACGGCCTGCGCGCGGCAGCCCAGGCAACGGGCGGCTCCGTCTACAACATCAACGCCATCCTGACCGGCAACATGGAATTCGGTCTGGCCCAGTCGGACCGGCAGTATCAGGCTCTGAAGGGACTGGCCGAATGGAGCGAACAGGGGCCGCAAGACGCGTTGCGCGCGATCTGCAGCTTCCATCCCGAAACCGTGACTCTCGTCGCCGCGGCGGACAGCGGCATTGCCGCCATCCAGGATCTCCGCGGCAAACGCGTGAACATCGGCAATCCGGGCTCGGGGCAACGCGGGAATGCACTCGATGTCCTCCGCACGGCTGGGCTGGATCCGGATCGCGACCTCCAGGCCGAGTCCCTGAAGGCGGCCGACTCTGCCAAGGTACTGCAGGACGGCAGGATAGACGCCTTCTTCTACACCGTCGGGCATCCCGCCGGCGCGATCAGTGAAGCGGTCGCCGGCCGGCGCCGTGTCGCGTTCGTGCCGATCACCGGAATGGAGCGTCTGCTGGCCGAGGCGCCGTACTACGCCCCGGCCACGATCTCCGCCGACATGTATCCGGGAGCCGTCAATACGGCGGATGTTCCGACCATCAGCGTCATGACAACACTGGTCACCGCGGCCAGCGTCCCGGACGACCTCGTCTACTGCGTGACCCGGACGGTGTTCACCGAGTTGGAACGCCTGCGCGCGGCACATCCGGCCCTGGCCGGCCTGCAGCCCGAGGCCATGGTCCGCCATGGCCTTTCCGCCCCGCTTCACCCCGGGGCGGAACGGTATTACCTGGAAACCGGGCTGCTGCCTGCACCCTGAAGCCGTCCGACAGCTTGCGGCGGAGAGCGACCCCGTGGCGCCTCACGAGTCCGAGAAACCCGCATCCGAAGGGGCCACAACCCCCGACACTGCCGGTGCGGACGCCGCCGGCGCCCAGAGCATCGCCGAAGCCGCCGAAGCCGGAGCCAGGGAACTCCGCGGCGGCGCCAGGCTTGCTGTCGCGCTGATCGCCGGCGGCTGGTCGGTCTTCCAACTCCTGTTACCCGTGTGTCTGCGGTTGAACAGCGACACCGTCCGGGTCATCCACCTGTGCTGCGCCCTGGCACTGGTCTACCTCTGCTGCCCGGCTCGACGCCTGCGTCTCGCGGCTGGCCGCAGAGCAACCGCGTCTGCCGTCCGACTGCCCTGGTGGGACGTCGCCCTGGCTGTCGCGGCCGCCGGAGCGGCATCCTATCTCGCCTTCGACTACGTCGGTATCGGCTCGCGGCAGGGGATGCCGCTGGCCCGGGATATGGTCGCCGGACTGCTGCTGCTGGTCCTGCTGCTCGAAGGCGCGCGTCGCGCGGTCGGCCCGGCCTTGCCGACAGTGGCGGCTGTCTTCGTGCTGCTCTCGTTCTTCGGGGAAAGCCTGCCGGCCTCACTGGCGTTCAAGAACGTCTCCTTGCCGCTGCTGCTCGGGCAATTGACCATGTCCACGGAGGGGATCTACGGCATGCCGCTGCACGTCTCCGCCACCACCGTCTTCCTGTTCGTGCTGTTCGGTGCGTTTCTGGAGAAATCGGGTGGCGGCCAGTACTTCGTGCAGCTCGCCTTTGCGGTGATGGGGCGCCTGCGCGGCGGTCCGGCCAAGGCAGCGGTGCTGGCCAGCGGGTTGACGGGACTGGTGTCGGGGTCGAGCGTCGCGAACACGGTCACCACGGGCACCTTCACCATTCCGCTCATGAAACGCGCCGGGTATCCGGCGGAGAAAGCGGCAGCCATCGAGGTCGCGGCAAGCACGAACGGCCAGTTGCTGCCGCCCGTCATGGGGGCTGCGGCGTTCATTATCGCCGAACGCTGCGGAGTGCCCTATCTCGAAGTGGTTCGGGCGGCCTTTCTCCCCGCGGTCATCTCCTACCTCGCCCTGTTCTACATTACTCATCTCGAGGCCATCAAGCTGGGGCTGCAACCACTGCCCCGGGACCGGGTCCCCGCCTTCTGGCCGCGATGCCGTAGCGGATTGTATTTCCTGCCGCCTCTCGGTCTGTTGATCTGGCTGCTCTTCCGCCGCTTCTCGCCCGAATTGGCTGCCTTCTGGAGCATCGCCTCGCTGGCCGTAACCGTCACCCTGCGGGAACTGCTGGCCGCGCGCAGCGACGGCAGGCCGCTGCGGCACGGCGCCGGACGGGTCCTGCGCATCCTCGCTCAGAGTCTGGTCACGGGCGGGCGGAACATGATGGGCATCGGTGTCGCCGTCGCCGCCGCCGGCATCATCGTCGGAATCATGACCCTCGGCCCCGGCAGCCTGGTCACGGAGGTCATCGGAACCTTGTCCCACGGCAGCCTGCCGCTCATGCTCATTCTCGCTGCCCTGGTCTCCCTGCTGCTCGGCATGGGGCTGCCCACCACGGCAAATTACATTGTCGTCTCGACCCTGGCGGTGCCCGCGATCCTGACGCTCTCGGCCCAGCAGGGGCTGGCCCTGCCGCTGCTGGCCGTGCATCTGTTCTGCTTCTTCTTCGGCATCCTGGCGGACGACACGCCGCCCGTCGGCCTCGCTGCCTACGCGGCTGCAGCCATCGCCGGCTCCAATCCCATTCGCACCGGCATCCAGGGATTCGTCTACGACCTGCGCACCGCCCTGTTGCCGTTCATGTTCCTCTTCAACACCGAACTGCTGCTCATGGACGTGCGCGGACCGCTGCACCTGGCGGTCGTGTTCGCCTCCGCCCTGACCGCGATGTTCGCCTTTGCCGCGGCCAGCCAAGGCGTGCTGCACCAACGCAATCGCCTGACCCAAACGGCTTGCCTGCTCCTGGCCGCCGCGATCCTCTTCAGACCGGGCTTCTTCGCCGGGCGAACCGCCCTGACCAGCCGCGCCCTGTGGCAAGTCATCGGATTCGCCTGCTTCGCGACGGCATATCTGCTGGAATACCTCTTCCCACGCCCGCAGCCGAAGCCCCTTCGGGCCGCGGAGTAACGCCCTCGCGGAGGGGAGCCAGAGGTCGTCCGGAAAGGGGTCTCTCGCCTGTCTTTCCGGCAGCGCAGGCGGGACGCCCGCGCCACTCTGGGGACATCCAACCGAGTTCTGTGGCCATAGCCATCCCTGCCTGGTTCAGACTCGCCGCACGATCCGCCTCAGTGTGACCCTTCGAGCGCCCGGATGTTCCACTGGCAGCGGCATCGGACGGCCGCGGACCGGCTGCACGCGGCTTCTGCCGCCAGGCGGGCCGGAAGAGCCCACAACCCATGCCCCGGCCTGTCCGGGCGGACACAAGCGGGCGTTCCGCATGCCGGGGGAAGACAATCGTCATCCGAGTTCTTGCATCGTCCGCCGCGTTCTCTATCTTCCAGCCGTGACCCGGACGGGGGCCTCCCGCCGCCTGGCGGAAGAACCTGCATGGGACAAAACGACGGAAAGCAGGCAACACGGAGAGGAGCCGGCATGAGCAGCAGGAAAGCTCTGGTCCTGGGCGGCACGGGGGCAATGGGCGTGTATCTGGTACCGGAACTCGCCTCCCTGGGATACGACGTCCATGTCGTTTCCCTGGACCGTGTTGTGTCGGACAATCCCCGCGTTTCCCATGCCACCGCGGACGCCAAGGACATCGACTGCCTGAAGGAACTGCTCCGGACACCGTTCGACGCGATCGTCGACTTCATGCTCTACTCGACCGAGCAGTTCAGGGAACGATACGACCTCCTGCTCGGAAACACCGCACACTACATCTTCCTCTCGTCCTACCGTGTCTATGACGGGAGCCAGGTCCCGATCACGGAGGACACCCCCCGCCTCCTGGATGCCTCCGACGACAGGGAGTTTCTGGCAACCGACGACTACGCGCTGACGAAGGCGCGCCAGGAGGACATCCTCACGGACTCCCGATACGGCAACTGGACCATTGTCAGGCCGGCCATCACCTACTCGAAACTCCGTTTCCAGTTGGTGACGCTCGAGGCACACGTCGTGGTGGCGAGGGCGCTGCGGGGGCTGCCCGTCGTTCTGCCGGGGGAAGCCCTTCCCGTGCAGGCCACCATGAGCTGGGCGGGCGACGTTGCCGGGATGATGTCGCGGCTCCTGTTCCATCCCTCCGCCTACCGCGAACGTTTCACCCTGGCGACCGCCGAGCATCATCCCTGGGGGGAAATCGCGGAGTTCTACAACGACATCATTGGGCTGGAGTGCGTCTGGGCCGACACCGAAGACTACCTGAGCATTCTGGGGGGATCCAAGGCGGCGCGGTACCAGCTCGCCTACGACCGGCTCTTCGAGCGCATTGTCGACAACTCGAAGGTCTTGCGGGTCAGCGGACGGAACCAGGCCGAGTTCATGCCGCTGCGGCGGGGCCTGGAAAAGGAACTGACCGCCCTGCCGAAGGACACGACCTGGCGCGACTCGGGCGGAGTCTGGGAGCGGATGGACGAGTACCTGCGGGGAGGACGGAGACACTAAGTTTCTGTCCGCCCGCACGGTGGCTCACGGCCCAAGTAGGTCCGGGGCGCCGAACCGGACCCCGGTCGCAGGCTCAGCGTGCGACC
>JAFGRS010000851.1 GCA_016935045.1 Lentisphaeria bacterium
ACCTTAGAGTATGCGCCCTCCTTGTGCCTTGCGGATGACCTTGCGGCGCCTCGCCAAAATGTGAAGTTATTTCCGTGCGGACCCTAAGTCTCCCATTCCGCGGCACGGACCCGTTTGGCGCGCCACCTTCCCGGGGCCGGCGATGTCCGGCGGTTCCGGACGGGGTCCGCGGTGTCCGGAGCGCCCGGTCCTGTCACGGCGGGGATTGGGGTCGCTCCCCGCGGCAGGCGCCCGGGCATGGGCACGCCCTCAATATCTCCTCGTCGTAGCAGGCGGCAAGGCATTCTCCCGGGGCCGCCACCACGAAATCCCCGTCCCACTCTCCGTTGAGCAGGCGGGCCAGGAGGAAGAGATCCCCCGCCACGGTTTCGAATTCCCAGCCCTTTTCGGCGGCTGCCTTGCGGGCTTCGGCCTCGAAACCGAGCAGGCGGTCGTAGGGTTGGCTGATGTAGACGAGGCGGTTGTAGTGGGAGGTCAGGTTGCCGAGGGTTTCGCGGAGGTAGCGCGCGTTGTCCTCGCCATACTGTGCGACCATGTCCTCCCAGCTCCTGTCCAGCCCCATCCGGTGCTGCGGCGTCTCCTCGACCCGCCCTTCGGGTTTGCTGTCGTCCCGTTCCATCCAGCCCGTGGTCAGGTAATAGGTGCCGGGATTGGCATCGAAGTACTCGCGGTACCGCTGCCGGCTGCCCAGGAACAGGGCGATGCAGTCGTGCGCCTTGGGGATCACCAGGGGAGCATCCCCGCGGCGCAGCCCCACCACACCGTTGTTGCAGAGGGCAAAAGCCAACAGCACCGCGTCGTACCGGCCCGGGGGCAGGCCGTCCACCACCCGCTGCAGCTCCGCGGCCATGCGCGCCCCCCCCAGGTCGTGGAGGCCCTGGCTCAACCAGATCACGTCGATGGCATGCCGGGACAGGGGCAGCAGAAAGGTAACTTCCCGATAGAGGACCTCGCAGGCCAGCAACGCAAAACGCCGCGTGCCCTCGGGGCGCCGCACAAATCCCGGTTCCACGCGCTGGCAGTCCATCCGCGCCGGCTACCTCCCGTTGACAATCTCCACGAGGACCCGCAGGCTCTCCTCCCAGCGCGAGTCCTCGCCGCCCTCGGGCTCGAAAGACATGCAGCCGTCGAATCCTGCCGCCATCAGCGTATCCCGGATGCGTCGGTAGTCCACCAGACCCTGCCCCACCGGGCAGTACCGGAACGGTCGCGGCTGCCGTGTCGGATCGGGCACGAAGGTCTTCACGTGGACATGGGTTACCCAGGGCGCCAGGCGTTCGGCGGCGCGCTGCGGGTCGCAGCCGGCGAGGACGAAATTGCCGCCGTCGAAGGTGAGACGCATGGCGGGCCGTCCGACCAGGGCCAGGCAGCGGAGGAGTTCGTCGTCGGTGTGGCACAACCTGCCGGCGTTCTCGATGGAGAAGGTGATCCCGGCGGCCGTTGCCAGATCCGCGGCCCGGGCCAGGCCGTCCGCGTACCGCTTCAGCGCCTCTTCGCCGGCGTTGTTGTGTTGTCCGCCATGGCTGAAGAGCTGCCGGATGCCGAGTTCAGCGCAGGCATCGATGCCGCGCCGCACCGTGTCCAGGGAGGCCTGCCGCGGCGCGGGGTCCGGGCTGACCAGATCGGTGGGCACGCAGTAGATGCCGGGAGCCAGTCCCAGCCCGTCGAGGAGCCGGGCCATCCCCGACACACTCTCCCCCGCCGCGGCGAGCATGCGGTCGAAGAGGTCCACGGCCTGCAGTCCGCAGGTCTGCCAGCGGCCGAGGGCCGCGCGCCAGTCCCACGGCTTCCCGTCGGGTCCGCGGTCGTTCATGAGCATGATGCCAATGCGCACGCTGGAATCCTCCTGGCGACGGCGCGGCGCCACTCTTTTCTCGTGGCTTGCCCGGGGCCGCCGACGGGCTTCGTGTGTTTCGTGGTCAGCCAACCGCCCGCCCATCGTCTCGAAAACGACGGGAGCGCCCGCGTCCCTGCGGGCACACTCCGGGATGTACAGACCACTCCGGGACGATCAGTGTGAGGCCTGCTCGATCAGTTTCTGCAGGGCTTCGGGCCGGCCGCTGACTTTGCGGAAGCCCGCCACATAGCGCTCCATGAGTTCCATGGTGTTGGGAGGGAAGACCCCGGCCAGGTAGGCATGGCGGGCGATGAAGTCCACCGTCACCGGGTAATCCTCGCCCCGGTAGGTGATCTCGCGCCCGTAGAAGGCGCAGCTCCATGGGCAGCCCCGGCCGTAGCCCTGCTTGTTCTGGAAGACGCTTTGCGCGGGCACGGGGACCCGTTGCCACTGCCCCAGGCCGATGCCTTCCGCCGCCAGCGCCCGCTGCATGGCCGCCTTGAAGGACGCGATGGGCACGTCCAGCCCCAGCTCCTCCGGCCGGAACTCCACGATGTAGCTGAAGTACACCGGCTCGCGGTTCGCCGGCTTGCAGGGCCCCTTCAACCCCGGGATCTGCTCGAGGGCCGCGGTGAGGAACTCGGCGAACTCCCGGCGTGTGGCATTGTTCCGATCCAGATGCCGGAGTTGCGAGCGACAGAAGGCGTTCACGAACTCGTGGCTGCGGTACATCCAACCCAGCCCGTAGGCGTTGTACTCCCGCTCGCCGTCCCGCACCACCACCTCGCCGAACTCCCGCAGCTTGGCAGCCACCCCGTAGGCCTGGTCGTCGTTGGTCACGAACAGACCGCCTTCCCCGCTGGAGAGATTCTTGCTGCGGTTCGTGCTGAATCCACAGGTATCCTCGAGGGTGCCCACCTTGCGGCCGCCCCAGGTGGCGCCGTGGGCCTGGCAGGCATCGCCGATCACGCGCAGCCCCCGCCGCCGGGCGATATCGAGGATCGGACCCATGTCGGCAGCCATGCCGTGGATGTGCACCGGCAGGACCGCACGGGTGTGCGGGCTGATGGCCGCCTCGATGCGTCCCGGGTCGATGCACCAGCCGCCCTGCTCGATGTCCACGAAGACGGGTATCGCGTTGTGGTGCAGCACGGCCGCGGCGGTGGACCAGTAGGTGAATGCGGGCACGATCACTTCGTCGCCGGGACCGATGCCCAACGACGCCACCGCCATGTGCAGGGCGCTGGTGCCGCTGTTCGTGACCAGGCAGTGCCTGACCCCCAGCCACTCGGCAAACTCCCGCTGCAGGGCGAGAGCATTGGGGGCCGAGGTGCCGTGCAGAATGTTGGCGTCGAAGACGCTCAGGACCGCGTCCCGGTCCTCCTGCGTGAGGGGCGGCCAGGTCTGAACCATGCCCTGGGGCACGGTACGGGGTCCTCCGAAGATGGCCAACTCATCCATGGGCTGCACTCTCCCGCCACCCGTTCCGCCCCGGGGCCGCGCCCCGCCGGGGTCATCTGCCCGGTCTGGGGACCCGTCCGGCGACCGCAACCCAAGCTATCCCGGGTCCGAGAGGGTGTCAAGGGGAGGAGCCGGGGCGGGGCGCATGTCAGCTCCGTAGGTCCCCATGCCGCACGAGTTCTGCCACACCGCATGTGTCCACCCGAGAACCCCCGGGGACATGGC
>JAFGRS010000852.1 GCA_016935045.1 Lentisphaeria bacterium
AGTGGCTCCGCAACCCGGACGAGGACACGCCTCCGTGCCAGACGCATCCCTGAACCCCACCCCGGCGGAGGCGCTGCCGCCCCGCGCCTGCGGCATCGAGGTGCAGGTCGTCCGCGAAGGCTACGACCGCAGGACCTGCTGGGTGCAGACACGCGCCGCGTTCCTGCCCCCCAAGATGGCCGTCCTCACCACCCAGAAACTGCTCCTCACCGGCTCGGATGTCTTCTACGGAATTCACTCCCTCCACAGCGACGACGGGGGGAGGACCTTCAGCGAGCCCGTGCGGCAGCCGGGCCTCGATCGCACTCCCTGCCCCGACCACCCCGGGCTGGTGCAGTGTCCCTGCGACGGCACCCCCGCCTACCACGCGGCCTCCGGGACCGTCCTCCTCACGGGCCACACGGCGGTCTATGACGGCGACCGCCTGGCGCGGTCCTACAGACGCCGGCTCTGGGCCAGCGTCTACAGGCCCCGGGACAGGAGCTGGTCCGCCATGCAGATCGTGTCTCTGCCCGAGGACGGAGACCTCTACAGCGCCGGCGGCGGCTGCACGCAGAGGGTGGATCTCCCCGACGGCGATATCCTTCTGCCGGTCTACGGCCGCTCCCGGGCCGGCATGGAGTCCGGCGAGCCCTGCGCCCGGGCAACCGTCCTGCGCTGCCGCTTCGACGGCCGCGCCCTGGTCTGCGTGGACCACGGACCGTCCCTGACCTGTGCCCAGCCGCGGGGCTTCTGCGAGCCTTCCCTCGCAACCGTCCGCGGACGCTTCTATCTGACCCTCCGCAACGATGTCCGCGGTTGGGTCGCCGCCTCCGCCGACGGCCTGCACTTCGACGCGCCGGTGCCATGGCGCTTCGACGACGGGACCGAACTGGGCAACTACAACACCCAGCAACACTGGCTCACCCACGCCGACGACCTGTTCCTCGTCTATACCCGCCGCGGCGCCGGCAACGATCACGTCTTCCGCCATCGCGCCCCCCTCTTCCTGGCGCGGGTCGATCCGGAACGCCTCTGCGTCCTGCGGGACTCGGAGACCCGCGTCATCCCCGAACACGGCGCCCGCCTCGGGAACTTCGGCACCACCGCCGTCGACCGCAACGAGTCCTGGGTCGTCGTCTCCGAATGGATGCAGACCACCCCCCCCAATCCCCACGATTGCAGCGTCTGCGAACGCTACGGCAGCAACAACCGCATCTATATTGGACGTGCCCGTTGGCACGACCCCGGCACGACGGGCCCGATCCCGTGACGCCCGGAAGAACCGCCGCACGACCTTCGACGGGGCTCAGGTCCTGCGAGGGTACGCCTCCCACACGGGAGGGCGCAACGCCCGCGGCCTCGCGGGTTCTTCCCTACGCCGCACGGTCTCCGGGCGGCCTCTCCCGCGGGACCGCCCGCGGCCTCGCGGGCACGTTCCGGGCCGTGCAGACGACGATGGTGCGATGAGTAACCGGGAGGACGACGCCATGGCGATCGGCATCCGCACGGGCTGCCTGAAACTGGATTGGATCGAGGGCCTGCACGCGGCCGCGGCCCTGGGCTTCGACACCCTCGAAGCGGACGTGCGCCCCGACTACCGGAACCAGCCGCTGTGGCGCGAGGAAGGACGCGAAGCCTTGCGGCAGGCCCTGGCCGACTCGGGCTGTGCCATGCGCTCGCTCTGCATCGGGGCCCTGTGGAGTATCAGCCCTGCCAGCAGCGACCCCGCCGTGAGGAGCCAGGCGGTCGACCTCATCGCCGATGCCGCCCGGCGCGCAGCAACCGTCGGCGCGCGCTGGATCCTCGTCCCCATCACCCCCGGCGGCGAGGACGTGGACCCCGAAACCAACGTCAGCCGCTGGCTCGAGGCCCTGCGCACCGCGGCCCCCGTCGCCCGGGACAGCGGCATCACGCTCTGCGTCGAGAACGTGGGGCGGGGGTGCGGCCGGAGTGCCGCCGAGCTCATCCGCCTGGTGGACGGCACGGCCTCCCCCGCCGTACAGGCCTACTACGACATGGGCAATGCGGTGGCCTTCGGATTCGATCCCTGTGCTGAGATCCGGACCCTTGGCGCCCGCATTGCCATCGTCCATGTCAAGGACCACGCCGACCGCCTGGGCGACGGCGACGTCCCCATCGCCGCCTGCCTCCGTGCTCTGCGCGCCATCGGCTACACGGGCGATCTGGTCTTCGAAACCAACCCTACCCGGGATCCCCCCCGGGCGGCAACCTACAACCTCGGCTATCTCCGCGGCGTCCTCGCCGCCCTCGACAGTACCCCCGCCGGCGTTGCCTCATAGACCCAAGGCTGCTGACATGGGAGGCTCTTGCAGAACCCGACGGGGCCGCGCGCCTGTCCGTTCCGGATGGATGGCGTCCTGGCGGGGGGGAGCGGGCATACCCGCAGCGGTCTGCCCCGACCCCGCCTCAAACCGCCCATAGCGCACCGAGACGCATATAGGGTGCCCTCACCAGGCAACGCCTTGTGACCTGCGTCGCTTCGGTGATATGCGGCAGGTACCCAGGGCACCCCGCCGACGGCACCAAGTGGGATGCCTGGAACGAGGCTCGTAGTACCGGCTTCAGCCGGAATCCCAGGCTCTGCCGGAGACCGCCTGAAGGCGGAACTACGAACCCCGGAACGCAACCCGGAAACACGCCGGCAGGTAGGCTCGTAGTACCGGCTTCAGCCGGAATCCCAGGCTCTGTCGGAGAGCGCCTCCCACACTCCTGTGGTGCAGGGCGGACGGCATTGATCATCAGGCCTCACCATGGTGATCACGGGGCGCGCCCAAGTGGAATGCCCGGAGGAGAGGCGCTGGAGCCCGCCGTCCTCGGCGGTATGCCGAACCAATGCCGTACGGCGGAGGACCGCCGGCTCC
>JAFGRS010000853.1 GCA_016935045.1 Lentisphaeria bacterium
GACGCGGCGCGAGGTACCGAAGAACGCAGCAAGGAATATGCGCCCATGACCACAGCTACGGCAACCATCGGCCTGCTCACCCGGGGCGACGACAGCGGCTGCTGTGCCGCCGCCAACCGGGGAGTGCTCCAGGCATGGCGGGAAGGCATCCTGCGCAATGCATCCGTCATGGTCCCCGGCCCGGCCTTCGCGGAGGCCGCCGAGCTGCTGGGCGCCGAAGAGGGCCTCTGTGTCGGCCTCCACGCCACGCTCACGGACGAGTGGCATACCCATCGCTGGGGCCCCGTCCTCGGCAGCGACCGGGTCCCTTCCCTGGTCATGCCTGACGGCACATTCTTCAAGGACTGCAAGGCACTCTGGGACAGGGGGCCGGACCTGGACGAGCTGATGGCCGAGCTGGGAGCCCAATTGGCCCTCGCCCGGGCCGACGGTCTGGACCCGCGCTATGTCGATTGGCACATGGGCTTCACCTGGTTCCCGGGACTGGCCGAGCGCCTGCAGGTGTGGGCTGCCTCGGAGGCGTTGATCTACAGCGACTGGGGAGAGTTGGGCCTGATGCCGTTGCCAACCGCCACCGGGACCAGTGCAGACCCCGTGGAACGGTTCCTCAGCCGTCTGGCCGCCTGCCGGCCCGGGGAGCGGTATGCCGTGGTCACCCACCCGATGGCGGTCGACCCCGAGGCGCGGACCATGGTCTACGGTACGCGCGCCCCGGGCGAGATCGCCACGGAACGGGATACGGACCGCCGGCTCTTCACCGACCCGAGGGTGCGCGAATACGTCTCCCGGCAAGGCATCCGCCTGCTGCGCTACGACGAGTGCGTTCCGGCACCGGGTTGATGGCGGAACGAGCCCGTTCCCATGGGCCCAAGCCCCGGCTCCAATGTGCAGGAGTGACCACCATGTTGCTGTCCGGAAAAACCGTCATCGTGACCGGGGGTGCCCGGGGCATCGGAGCCTGCATTTGCCGTGTCCTGGCCCGGCACGGGGCCGCGGTGGCCGTCAACTACAACACCAGCCGGGAAGCGGCGGAAGCGGTGGCCTCCGGGATCGTGGCGGCCGGCGGCAGGGCCGGGACCTACCAGGCGGACGTGCGCGATGCCCAGGCCGTGTCCGGCATGGTGGCGGCCGTGGCGGATGCCTACGGCGGCATCGACGGTCTGGTGAACAATGCCGTCGCCGGACGCCAGCACGCCGCCTTCGACGAGACCACCTGGCAGGACTATGCCGATATGCTGGATTTCGGTTGCCGCGCCGTGGTCAACACCGTCCGGGCCGTGCGCCCGATCCTGCGGGGCCGAGGCGGAGGACGTGTGGTAAACATCGTCACCGAACTGTGGAATATGGCGCCAGCCAAGTGGACGACCTATCTGGCCGGGAAAGGAGCGATGGTGGGTCTCTCCCGCAGCCTCGCCATGGAACTGGGACCGGAAGGAATCACCGTGAACATGGTGGCGCCGGGATGGATGGTCACCGAGAAGGTCGACCCCAACTCCCCGGGATCCAGGTCCTTCGCGGCCACGCTGCCGTTGCGCCGGCACGGCGGCGGAGAGGAGATCGGCAAGGCCTGCGTCTTCTTCCTCAGTGAACTCGGAGACTACGTGACGGGGGCCTATCTGCCCGTGACCGGAGGACGCATCACCCAGATGGGAGCCTAGACGACCGCCTGGATCCGGATCCCGTGACGGGGAAACCTGTGGTCCGACACCGCGTGCAGGGGACCACCCCGCTCAAACCCGGGACACGCATGGGGGATGGGCCGAATTCGAGATCGCGCGCCGACGGAACCGCGCCGTGTGGAGGAACCGATGCAAAGGGTCAAAATTGGACAGATCGGCATCTGCCATGAGCACGCTTCGGGGAAGATCCTCAGCCTGCGTCGCATGCCGGACGTCTTCGAGATCGTCGGCGTGGTCGACGACCGTGCGTCCGGGGCCGCCAAGTTCGCGGGCGCCGATCCGAAGCCCTACGCAGGCCTGAGATTCCTGGAGGAGGAGGAACTCTTCCGCGTCCCCGGCCTTCGGGCGGTGACCGTCGAGACCCCGAACGCGGACCTCGTGCCAACCGCCCTCCGCTGCATGGAGCGCAACCTGGCCATGCACATGGACAAGCCCGGCGGCGAGGACCTGCGGCTGTTCGGCAGGCTGCGCAGAGGGTGCGAAGAGCGCCAGCTCCCCTTCCAGATGGGCTACATGTTCCGCAACAACCCCGCCATCCGGTTCTCGCAGAGGGTCATTCGGCAAGGCTGGCTTGGCGACCTGTTCGAGATCCAGGCGAGCATGAGCCACAACTACGGCGGCGAGGCCTACCAGGAGTACCTGGGCAGATTCAGGGGCGGCATCATGTTCAACCTCGGTTGCCATCTGATCGACTTCATCGTCCCGATGCTCGGACGTCCGGAGAGAATCGTGCCATTCCTCAAATCGGCTCCCGGCTCCCCAGAAGCCATCCGGAACCACTGCCTGGCGATCATGGAGTATGCGCATGCCACGGTGACCCTGCGGGCGTGCAGCCTCGAGGTCGAGGGGCTGCCCAACCGCCGCCTGAAGATCTGCGGCACCAAGGGGACCATCGAGCTGTGCCCTTTGGAACGCTTCGACGGGAAGCCCCTGCGAATGCGTCTCTCGCTCCTCGAAGGAAACGCCGAGTACGCCGCCGGAACCCATACCGTCGACTTCGGCATCCAGCGCGATCGCTATGGGGACCAGTTGCTGGAATTGGCCAGGACGATCAACGGCGAGATGGAAAACCCCTACGGCTACGAACACGACTATCTGGTACAGGAGATTCTCCTTGCCTGCGCCGGGTATGAAGCATGGAGGCCTTCGGCGTGAGTTTCCGAGATAAGGTCGCGATCGTCACCGGCGCCGCCTCCGGCATGGGGCTGCTCTCGGCGCAGGAGCTGTCACGTGACGGTGCCAGAGTCGTCTTGGCCGACGTCAACGCCGAGGCCGTCGAGGCGGCCGCGGAAGGGATCCGCGGCAACGGCAACGAGGCCATCGGCCTGACGGTGGACGTCCGCCGCTACGACCAGGTGAAGAGGGCCGCTGACATGGCCCTGACAACGTTCGGCCGCATCGACATCCTGCTGAACTTCGCGGGGGGAGCCGAGACGCGGGTCTGCCGGTGCCCCAAGCCCTTCCACGAGCTGCCCGTCGAGGTCATCGACTGGGGCCTGGACGTAAACCTCAAGGGTACGGTCTACTTCTGCCACGCCGTGCTGGGCGCGATGATCCGGCAGAAAAGCGGTGTCATCGTCAACCTGGGTTCCGTCAGCGGCATAGAAGGCGCCGCGGGCGCGGTGAACTACAGCGCCGCCAAGAGCGGGATCATCGGGCTGACCAAGTCCCTGGCCCTCGCGGGAGCCCCGCATGGCGTCAGGGCCTGCTGCGTGTCGCCAGGACCCGTGTTGACCCGTCCGGCCATGGCGAACATGAAAACCCGCCTCGGCCGCGCCGCGGAGCCGAAGGAAATCGTCGATCTGATCCTCTACCTCTGCTCGGAGAAGGCCGCCTTCATCACCGGGTCGAACTACATCATAGACGGCGGCCGTACCTGCGGTGCGATGGACTGATACCCGTTTGGCGTCAAACCGGGATCACTGCCTCTCGCCTCCCGCCTCCGGGGGCGGCAGGCCCGGGGTGGGCGGCCTGCGTGAGGCTCTCCGTTCGGACTGGCGCCCGGGAAGCGACTCCGGGCCGGCTCGAGTCCAGACGATCTCCCCGTTGCGGCGGACCTCCCGCACCCGGTGGTAGGGAATCGCAAGGTCGTGCTCTCCCTCCCGGCGCACGCGGAACGCGAAGCGCGAGGGGATGTCCAGCACAACGTCCTCCAAGGGTGCGCAGACCCGGCATCCCGCCGCCCGGTCGTACCAGGCAATCTCGAACCGAGCCGCCCCGAACCTATCGTCCCAGCGAATCCGGTCGAGGAGCTTGCGGATGGGAAGCACCTCTCTCCTCCCGGTCACGTGGCGACACCACCCCACCGGGCCGCGCGTGAACTGCGGCGCGCCGGACGGAACTTGTCACGGACAAGGGATTATCTGGGGACGTACGCGCATAAGAGACCAATCAGCTTTTGCTTAGATGCTATAGTATCGGGCTATAAAGGCGTTATGTGCAAACCGGCTGTGCCTGGCGTTTTCATCCAACGGTGTTTCCCCATCACGAGTGATCCGTCGGCAGATTGTCTCCGGTCGATGTCTGTGCCAAGCAGTATCCGACGCCCGTGGCAGC
>JAFGRS010000140.1 GCA_016935045.1 Lentisphaeria bacterium
CAGGGCGTGGGTGTCCGGAAAACTGCCGGGACCGCACTGGCCGAGCGCGGGGGGTACTGATCGTTTCAGGATGATCTGTATTCGCGAATTCGTGCCCGCGGAGACCTGTCTGCGTGTCCGCACAGGCAGACGCGGGGGGCGCCAGACGGTTGTGAGACGATCCGTAGCGTCCGGTGACGTCCCTGTGACGCCGGCGCCGACTCCGTGGGGCGCTGGCATCGTCATTCTGTATCGGTACATTGGCCTTCGTTTTCTCCGGTCGTGGCGGGATTCGGCGACGCCGCGCGCGAAGCCGGGTGGCGGGCGGAGGTCTGCCCATGATCATCCGTCTGGTGCAGGGCGACATCACGCGCCAGAAGGTGGATGCGATCGTCAACGCGGCCAACCGTGGCCTTCTGGGCGGTGGCGGCGTGGACGGGGCCATCCACCGTGCGGCGGGTCCGGCGTTGTCGGAGGCCTGTCGGCGGATCCGGGAGCAGAGCGGCGGGTGTCCCGTGGGGCAAGCGGTCATTACGCCCGGGTTCGGTCTGCCGGCCCGGTATGTCATCCACACGGTCGGTCCCGTGTGGCGAGGCGGGAACCATGGCGAACCGGAGTTCTTGGGGGACTGTTACCGCAACAGCCTGCGGCTGGCGGTGGCCCATGGCGCCCGGCGTGTTGCCTTTCCGGCCATCAGCACGGGTGTTTACGGGTACCCGATCCGGGAGGCGGCAGAGGTCGTGCTCGACGCCCTGACCGCGGCCGACACCCCGAAGGTGGACGAGGTCCTGTTGGTGCTCTTCAGCGCCGCCGATTTCGAGGTGTACCGGCGAGCGTGCCGTGACCGGGGACTGGAGGTCTGAGGCAGCGGCCCCTCGGCGGCCCGTGGTGGCGGCGGAGGCAAGGAAGCAGGAGGAGGAGGAATCGTCATGGCGGAGCTGCTCGAGGTCCGGCGTCTGGTCGCCGACGGTCATCACAATGCCTTCACGGACCTGTTGTTCTGGCGTGGGCATTACACCCTGTCTTTCCGCAAAGCGGAGCATCTTCTCACCGTGCCCAGCGGCGGCGATTGCCCGTACTGCGGCCTGGCCGCCAGCCCCGACGGCAGTCTCCTGATGAGCTACTACTCCCAGCTTGCCTGGCTGCCGCTGGACGGCCGTCAGCCGACGCCGGCGGACATCTTCCTGGCCAGGATACGGATGTGAGACCATGACGCATGATCGTCGCCCCAATCTGCTCTTCGTCTTCGCGGACCAACTCGGCGCGTCGCGGCTGGGGTATGGCGGCGACTCCGCCGCCCGTACCCCGGTTCTGGACCGATTCGCGCGGCAGGGGGTCTGTTTCCGGCAGTGCGTCTCGAACATGCCGGTCTGCGCTGCGTTCCGGGCCAGCCTGTTCACGGGCACGTATACCACGACCCATGGCATGGTGATCAACGAGCTGCGGCTGCATCCGAACCAGCGCTGTCTGGGCCATGTGCTGGGCGAGGCGGGATACGAGAGTGCCTATGTCGGCAAGTGGCACCTGTTTGCCAACGAGCTGGGACATCATTTCGAGCCTCGAAACAGCTTCGTACCACGCGGGCCTCACCGCCTTGGCTTCGACGGCTTCTGGGCCGCCTACAATTTCCATCACCTGAACTTCAAGGGCTATTACCACACCGAGTCCGCCGAGAAGCGGTTCTATGGCGATGGGGTCTACGAGCCGGATGCCCAGACCGAGATCCTCTGCGGGTGGCTGCGGCAGCCGGAACGGCAGCAGCGCCCGTTCGCCGCCTTCCTGTCCTGGGGAGCCCCGCATGATCCGTGGGAAGACGACAACGTACCGGAGACGTGGCGCCGGCGCTTCGACCCCGCGGATTTTCCTCATCCCCCCAACGATCGGGAGACTCCGGATCCCTATGCGGACCGTGGCTGGCACCTCCTCTCCGCCGCCGAACGGGACCGCCTGCCGCTGTGGCGCCGCAACTACGCCGCCATGACGGCAAACCTGGATTGGAACTTCGGCCGTCTGCTGGAGGCCCTCGAACGCTCCGGCCTGGCGGCCAACACCATCGTGGTGTTCACTTCCGACCACGGCGAGATGTTTGGCGCCCACGGCCGCCGGGCCAAGAACATCTTCTATGAGGAGGCGGCGCGTGTCCCCTGCCTGCTGCGCTGGCCCGACCATGCGCCCGCCGGCCTGGTCAGCGACGCCTGTCTCTCGAGCGTCGATCTGATGCCGACTCTTCTGGGACTGCTGGGGCTGCCCATTCCCGCCGCGGTCGAAGGTGCGGACCTGTCCCACTGCGCTCTGGGGCGCCCCGGCCCCGAACCGGAGATGGCCCTGCTGCAGAACACGGGGGCCGTGGCCAAGTGGGAGGATGGCTACGAGTGGCGCGCCCTGCGGGACAGCCGCTGGACCTACGCGGTATACCGTGTGGACGGACGGGAGCTGCTCTTCGACCGGGTCGCCGATCCGTGGCAGAGGGACGACCTCGCGGGCAAGGCGATGTACCGGGAGACGCTCCTGCGCTTCCGCGCGGCCTTGGCCCGACGGCTGGGCGAGTTGCGGGACGGCTTCGAGGCCTCGTCCTACTACCGGGACAACTGGACGGACGGGAACCGCTGCATCGTCGGCTCCGCCAGCCGCGACTTCGGCCCGCCGGTCCCGCCAGAGCCCGTCTGAGCCCGCCGCCCTCGGCGCTCCCCTGCCGCAGCGCTCGCACGACTCGGTCTCCCAGGGTCAGATGTCCCGAGCCGTGCGGTACATGGTCAGGATCTTCCGGGGTTCGATCTCGGCCAGGAGGTTGTGGATGGCGCAAAACACGTACCCGGAGTCCGCCGCCATGTAGGAGACGACTTCCCCGACTTCCCGGGCGACGTTGGCCACGGTGCCGAGGGGCAGGGTGGACTGGGTGTTCACGCCGCCGCCCCAGAGGGCAATCCGCTTGCGGCAACGGTCCTTCCACTCACGGTACGAGTGCCCGCCCGCACACCACTGGACCGGGTTCAGCGCGTCGAAACCGGCGTCGACAACCGCGTCCAGCAGCTCGAAGATCGCCCCGCAGCTGTGCAGGAACGTGAACACCTCCGGCGCGACGCGGTGACAGGCGTCGTTGATCCGCCGGTAGGCCGGCGTGAACAGGTCCGCGAATACCTCCGGCGGTAGAATCGAGGCCTGCTGCGTGCCCTGGTCGTCCGCCGCCAGCATCAGGATGTCCACGTAGGGGGCGATGGCTGGCAGGACCCGCTCGATGCGCGCCACGGCATGTTCCGCCAGCACCGCATGCAGTTCGCGGACGTAGCCCGGATCCAGCAGGCAGAGCATCGAGAAAGACGCCATGCCCCCCCGATACCCCAGACCGGCGCCGAGTCCGGTGAACATGATGGCCCGGTCGGTCGCGGCCCGGGCCCGGCGGCAGTACTCGGCAGTCCCCGCCACTGCCGCCTCCGAGGGCAGGGACTCGCGCAGGCGTCGCGCCAGGGCTTCGAGGTCTTCCCGCCGGGGGTCCGTGTCCAGATCCAGCACCTCGCCACCATGCGGGGCAGTGAACACGTAGGAGCCGGGGACCATCGTCGTGCGGTGCTGCTGCACGGAACCGTCCGGCAGGACCTGGAATTGCTCCGGATGGTGGACACACGCCGGCAGCCTTCCCCCGAAGTCGATCTCGTGCCAGCGTTCCGGCTCCTCGAGCACGTTGCTGTAGACGGCCCCCGAGACGAAGGCACAGTCGCAGTCCAGCGCATCGAGCACATCCGGGTCCGGCAGGGCCAGCATCTGGCCGGTGTCGAAGACGCGGGGACGGCGGTAGGGCAACCCCAGGGCCTCGACCAGGCCGGGGTAGGCGAAGCAGCTCACCCCCGTCGAGGCCATGCCTCCCAGGTCCATCGGCACGCGATCCGTCGCCTCGAAGCGCAGCGCTCGCCGAATCCTCTCACGACGCGTCATGGTCGTCCTTTCCCACGTCCGGGATCCTCACCGTGGATGCCACCCGGTTGCGGAACACCCTCATCTCGGTGTAGCCGGCCTGCCGCAGCCATGCCGCACCCCGGGCATAGTGCCGCGCGACTTCGCCGGGAGCGTGCGCGTCCGCCGACAGCAGCACGGGGATCCCCCGCGCACAGGCCGCCCGGAGCAGACCGATGGAGGGATAGGCTTCGGCGCAGGGCTTGTCCCATCCCGCCGTGTTGAGTTCCATGGTCATGCCGGACGCCGCGACGGCATCCAGGGCGGCGTCCACCGACGCGGACAGATCGGTCTCGGGCGCATAGCCGAATTTCTTGGGCAGGTCCAGGTGCCCCACGATGTCGAACAGCCCGCACTCCGCCAGTTCGCGGACACGCTGCCAGTAGAGACGGTGCACTGCCGTAACCTGTTCCCCGCTCAGGGGCGCCCAGAAACGGGCGGAACAGTCGATCGGGAACCGGTCGGCATAGTGCACCGAGCCGATGACGAAATCCAGATCCAGGTCGTCGAGAAGACGGCCCAGTTCCCGCCACGTCTCCGGGAAATAGTCCGCCTCCACCCCGACGCGGACCGGCAGCGCCGCCCCCTCCGACACCCGCCGCAGCGAATCCAGGCAATCCCTCACCTCACGGCCGTTGCGGGGCATGGACCATTCGAGGGCATTGCTGTCGTCATAGGGAGTGAGGACAAGGTGGTCGCTGAGGCCGAACTCCGCCAGTGCGGCGGTCTCCGCGGCCGCCACCATCGCCTCGATCGAGGCCCGGCCGTCGCTCCAGACGCTGTGGCAATGGTAACTGACGAAACCCATACCGGTCGGGCCTCCTGGCGGTCCACGCGGCGCAACGGCCGCGGACGTCCCGGTAAGATACGTCCTCAAGCGGATTGTGCCGCCGCGGCTCAGCAGGAGCTTCGCCCTCCAGGGGAACCGGCTCAGCAGGAGCTTCGCCCTCCAGGGGAACCGGCTCAGCAGGAGCTTCGCC
>JAFGRS010000854.1 GCA_016935045.1 Lentisphaeria bacterium
CGCGGAGCCGCATCCCCATCCCCTGGAGGGCGACGCTCCGCGGAGCCGCATCCCCATCCCCTGGAGGGCGACGCTCCGCGGAGCCGAATCCCCATCCCCTGGAGGGCGACGCTCCGCGGAGCCGCATCCCATCCCCTGGAGGGCGACGCTCCGCGGAGCCGCATCCCGGCACGGCGCGGCGGAGCCTCGCCCTCCAGAAGGCACGGCTCGGGGGAGCCGCGATCCTGTCTTCCGACGTGGGACCTGCGGGCCGGCACTAGATGTTCTGGCGAGGCGTGTAGCCGGTATGGAGCAACTCCCGCGCCCGCTCGCTGCCCGGCTCGCCCAGGAATTCCCTGTAGAGCTTCTGGATGGAGGGATTCTGGTGCGATTTGCGCACGGGCAGACCGGCATCGGCCCGGTAGATCGCCTCCATGCGCTTTTCGAGGATGTCGGTATTGCCGTGGATAAAGGGCTGTCCGCCGCCGTTGATGCAGCCGCCCGGGCAGGCCATGATCTCGATGATGTGGTAGTCCGCCGTGCCTGCCCGGATGCGTTCCAGCAGCCGACGGGCATTGCCCAGGCCGCTGACCACGGCCGCCCGGACGTCGAGGTCGCCGATGGTCACGGTCGCTTCCTTGGTGCCCTGCATCCCGCGCACGGCAGCGAAATCCACCCGCGGCAGGTCCTCGCCGGTGAGCCAGTCCGCGGCCGTGCGCAGGGCCGCTTCCACCACCCCGCCGCTGGCCCCGAAGATCACCCCCGCGCCGGTGGACTCGCCCAGGGGATCGTCGAAGCGACCCTCTTCGAGCTGCTGGAACACGATGCCCGCCTCGTTCAGCATGTAGATCAGCTCGCGGGTGCTGATCACGATGTCCACGTCCCGGTATCCGTCCCGCCCGAATTCCTTGCGGCTGGCCTCGTACTTCTTGCACAGGCACGGCATGGCCGAAACCACCACAAGGTCCTTCGGGTCGATGCCCATCTTCCGGGCGTAATAGGTCTTCGCCACGGCGCCGAACATCTGCTGCGGGCTCTTGGCGCTCGAGGGCATGTAGATCAGGTCGGGGAACTGGTGCTCGAAAAACTTCACCCAGCCCGGACAGCAACTCGTGAGGATGGGGAGGTTCTCCCCCTTGTGCAGGCGCTCGATGAACTCGGTTGCCTCCTCCATGATCGTCAGGTCGGCCGCGAAATCCGTGTCGAACACGCCCTCAAAGCCCAGGCGCCGCAGGGCCGTCACCATCTTGCCCGTGCTGATCGTCCCCGGGTCCAGATCGAACCCCTCCCCCAGGGCCACGCGCACCGCCGGAGCCGTCTGCACAATCACCCGCTTGGACTCGTCGTTCAGGGCCGCCCACACGTCGTCCACCCGCACCACCGCCGTCAGCGCACCCGTCGGACACGCCGCCACACACTGGCCGCAGAACACACACTTGGTCTCCGAAAGCGGCTTCTCCATGGTCGGCGCCACCACCACCTCGAACCCCCGCCGCACGCCCGAGAGAATGCCCACCGTCTGCATGTCGTTGCAGGCCGTCTCACAACGCCGGCACATGATGCACTTGTCCAGATTGCGGACAATGCTCTCGCTGGACACGTCCATCGGGTAGTGACTCATCTCCCCTTCGTAGTTCACCCGCGTCAGCTTCAGGTTCCCCGCCAGGGCCTGAAGTTCGCAACTGCCGTTGATGGGGCAGGTGAGACACTCCTTGGGGTGGTCGGAAAGGATCAGATCCAACACCGTCCGGCGCGCGTTGGTGGCCCGGATGCTGTTGGTCTGCACCACCATGCCCGGCGCCACGGGCGTGCAGCAGGCCGGCGCCAGGTTGGGGCGCCCCTGCACCTCGACCACGCAGACCCGGCAGGAGCCCATGCGGTGCTCCACTTCGAAGCAGTCCAGCTCGAAGTGGCACAGCGTCGGGATCCGAATCCCGAGCGTCCTGGCCGCCTGCAGGATCGTCGCGTCATCCTCGACCGAAACCGGCAGCCCGTTGATCGTCAGGTGTACCATCGTAGTCGCTTCCAATCTCCATGGGCCGTGCCGCATCCGGTGCCGGCCGACCCCGACCCCGTCACCGTTTCTCGATGGCGTGGAACTTGCACGTCTCGTAACACACGCCGCACTTGATGCACGCATCCTGGTCGATGCTGTGCTGTTCCCGCCGCTCGCCCGAGATGCAGCCCACCGGGCAGTTCCGCGCGCACAGCGTGCAGCCCACGCACTTGTCCGTGATGACATAGGTGATCAGCCGCGCGCAGACTCCCGCGGGGCAGCGTTTCTCCTCGACATGAGCCCGGTACTCCTCCGCGAAATACTGCAGGGTGCTGAGCACGGGGTTGGGGGAGGTCTGCCCCAGTCCGCACAGCGAGGTGTCCTTGACGATGAGTGCCAGGGTGCGCAGTTTGCTCAGGGTCTCGGCGGTCGCCTTGCCATTGCAGATCGCTTCGAGCATCTCGTGCAGGCGTTTGTTGCCGACGCGGCAGGGGGTGCACTTGCCGCAGGACTCGTCCAGGGTGAATTCGAGGAAGAACTTGGCCACGTTGACCATGCAGTCGTCCTCGTCCATCACGATCATGCCCCCCGAACCCATCATGGAACCCAGGGCGCGCAGAGTTTCGTAGTCGATGGGAGTGTCCAGATAGTCGGGGCGGATGCAGCCTCCCGAAGGCCCGCCGGTCTGCACCGCCTTGAACTCCTTGCCGTCCCGAATCCCCCCGCCGACCCCGAAAATGATCTGCCGCAACGGCATCCCCATCGGCACCTCGATCAGACCCACCCGGCTGATCTTCCCGGCCAGGGCGAATACCTTCGTCCCCGGGCTCTTCTCCGTGCCGATGCCGCGGAACCACTCCGCCCCCCGCCGGAGGATGGCACAGACGTTGGCAAAGGTCTCGACGTTGTTGACGATGGTGGGCTTGCCCCACAGCCCCGCAATCGCCGGGAAGGGCGGCTTGAACGTCGGCTCGCCGCGCTTGCCCTCGATGCTGTGGATCAGCGCCGTCTCCTCGCCGCAGACAAAGGCGCCGGCGCCGTACTTCAGCTCGATGTCGAAGCCGAAGTCCGTCCCCAGCAGGCGGTCCCCGAGGAGGCCCTTCTCCCGGGCCTGGGCGATGGCCACTTCCAGGCGATGAATGGCAAGGGGGTACTCGGCCCGGATGTAGATGATGCCGTTGCGGGAACCGATGGCGTAGCCGGCGATGGCCATGGCTTCGAGGACGCTGTGCGGGTCCCCTTCGAGAACCGCCCGGTCCATGAAGGCGCCCGGGTCCCCCTCGTCCGCATTGCAGATGACGTACTTCTCGTCGCTCGTGCGCTCCGCCGCAAACTGCCACTTCGTCCCGGTGGGAAAGCCGCCACCCCCACGACCCCGCAGACCCGACGCCCGAATCACCCCGATCACCTCCGCAGGAGTCATCGACGTGATCGCCCTGGCCAACGCCTGGTAGCCGTCCACCAGGATGTACTCGTCGATCCGCTCCGGCTGGATGCGGCCGCTGTTGCGCAACACAATCCGCGCCTGCGAACACCCCCGCTCGTTACTCTCGAACTCGGGATAGTACCAGTCCCGGACCATCGGCACCAACGCTCCCGGAGAACCCGACACCATGTCCGCCAGCGACGCCGCCTGCGAAACATCCAGGTTCCCGAACAGACGGCTCGTGCCGCTGCCGAGATCCTCCACCTCCACCGTCGGCTCGCTGTGGCACAACCCCATGCAGCCCGTCTCCACCACCTCCACGGACTCTCCCAGACCCCGCGCCGAGATCTCCTCCCGCAGGGCCTCCAGAACCGGCGTCGTCCCCGCCGCGATCCCGCAGGTCCCCATGGACACGAGAACCCGGAAACGCAGGCCGCCCGGACGTCCGTCCCGCAGCGAGGCCGCGTACTCCTTCAGTGTCTCTGCCGTCTCGATCCTCATGGCGTCGTTGTCTCCGGGTGGAGGTGAACCCAGTGTATTCATGAACCGCAAAACACGCGAAAAGACACGCAACCAACCGCCTGCCCAGCAGTCGGTCGCAGGGGTCGACCGCGCCGGCGCCCCGAAGCACCCGACACCCGACCGCTGCGCCAGGATTGAAGATGCAACCTCTTCGGCACGAGAACATTCGTGTGTTTCGTGTGCTTCCTGGTGAATCGGCCAGGTCAGTCACACTGCTCGATGATGTCCGCGACCCGCTTCGGCGTCACGTTCCCATGGACGAAACCGTTGACCATCACCACGGGCGCCAGGCTGCACGCCCCCACGCAGCGCAGGGCACCCAGCGTGAACTTGCCGTCGGGCGTCGTCTCCCCCTCCCCCACCGACAGGTAACGCTTGAACTCGTCCAGTACCTTGCCGGCACCGCGCACGAAACACGCCGTACCCATGCAGACGTTGATCCGGTACCGCCCCACCGGCTTGTCCGTGAAAAAAGAGTAGAAACTCACGACCCCGTACACCTCGGAAAGGTGCAGCCGGAGACGGTCGGCCACCAGACGCTGCACCTCCTCCGGAAGATACCCGAACAGCCCCTGAGCCCGATGCAGACTCTGGATCAGAAGCCCCCGGTTCCGCTCCCGATCGTCCCCAATGGGAAGACTCGACAGGTAAGCCTCCAGAGCCGCACGCTTCTCGGGAAACGCCTCGAGAAGGCTCGCGGGAGCCGCGCATGCCGAGCACGCCATGGAAATACTCCTTTCCACAACACCGCCAAAAACCGCCGCCACCGTCCCATCCGCCCTGCCCGCGCCGTCCCCCAACCCGCCCCACAAAACCCAACCGCCAACCCCTGCACTCCGCCTCCCAAACAGCCCGACCCGACGGGAGCCGCCACGCCGTCCGGAACCACACCGAAACCCCTCACCCATGACCCCGGCCACCATCCCCCACAAAGCCCTGTACTGTAAAAGAAACCACACCGTTTTCAAGACCAATCCCCTGCAAAGGATGATCACTTTTTGTCGTTTTTGTCGTGTTCTGTCGTATTTCTTCTGGCTCGCCGCGGTCGTCGCCGCGGCTGCGGCGGGGGGGCTCGGTTCCGTAACCCCGTGCCGCCGGGTTCTTCCGCCAGGTGTGGAACCTTGTGGCCCGCCGTGGGTCTCTATCGTGTGTCCTTTCGCGGCTGTGTGGTTTCCGGGAAGCACGGACGGAGAATCGTTTCGCAGCCTGCCGGGCCGCCGCGGGAGAATGGGCGCCGACAACGGAGTGGACAGCGATGGAGCTCAAGGGATCGCGGACGGAGAGGAACCTGATGGCGGCTTTCGCGGGAGAGTCGCAGGCCAGGAACCGGTATTCCTACTTCGCCAGCCAGGCGCGGAAGGAAGGCTATGTGCAGATCGCGGACATCTTCGAGGAGACCGCGAACCAGGAACGGGAACACGCCAAGCGCCTGTTCAAGTTCATGACCGGCGGCGAAGCCGAAATCACGGCGGCCTTCCCCTTCGGCACCATCGGCAGCACCCTGGCGAACCTCAGGGAAGGCGCCGCCGGAGAGAACTACGAGTACAGCACGATGTACCCCGACTTCGCCCGGATCGCCGACGAGGAAGGCTTCCGCGTCATCGCCACTGTGTTCCGGGCCATCGCGGTGGCGGAGAAACAGCACGAGAAGCGTTA
>JAFGRS010000855.1 GCA_016935045.1 Lentisphaeria bacterium
CCAGTTCCGCTGCCATTCAACCGTTCAAACATGGTCAAACGGCTCCGGCACTCCGGATAGGTCCATGGTCCATGGTCCATGGTCCATTGTCCATTGTCCTTGCACCGCAATGAGATGTGTAGCAATTCCGAGACGTCCGGCTGCAGGGCGCCACACCGACGGCGGCGTCATCCGTTTTCCGCCGGATCAGGATGCCTGCGGCTGCGCCTTGCGGCCTTCGCCGGGGCGCCTGCGAGCCGGCGTTTCACGGCGGCTGTTCAAACCCTTTCAGTACCCCTTTGCCAGGCGCAGCGGGTAGGCACGGTGTCTGCGGTAGGTGTCGAAGCAGAGGTCCCAGGCAGCCAGGGAGATGTCGGGGCCAACCGAGTGGGTGCCGAAGACCAGGCCGCCATCGCGTCCCGCCGACATCACCCGCAGCGTATGGTCGA
This sequence comes from Lentisphaeria bacterium, assembly GCA_016935045.1. GTDB lineage: Bacteria > Verrucomicrobiota > Lentisphaeria > Oligosphaerales > JAFGRS01 > JAFGRS01. The sequence continues at coordinate 429 of JAFGRS010000855.1, forward strand.
CGATCTCCGCCGGGGTCCCCCGCGGCAGGATCTGCCCGTTGGACAAGCCGCCGAAGAACGCGAGCCTGCCGCCGTAACGGTCGCGCAACCGGACGCAGTCCAGGCCGGCCCGATGCTCGACCGGGTAAATGGCGTCGAAGCCGATGTCCACGAAGAGGTCCAGAAACGGTCCTACGTCACCGTCGCTGTCGAGGATGACCTTGCCGGCCCCGGCGGCCCTGAATTGATCGACCATGTAGGCCCAGGCCGGCGCCAGAATCCTCTCGGCGGTCCGCGGGCTGAACAGGGGGCCGGCGGTGCCGGCCATGTCGTCGGAGATCCACATCCCGGTGTTGTGGAGCTTCCATCGCTGCAGTTCCACGAGGCCGATCGCGGTCAGGTGGTGGGCGGTGCGCATGACCTGTTCGGCGGCCAGGAGGGGGTCTCCGGCCATGTTCCTCAGGAGCTCGATCTCGCCGGCCATGAAACAGGTGCGGATGAACGGCCCGCCGGTCTTGGCGAAGACGCAGTAATCGCGCCGCAGTTGGTCCATGACGGCGTCGTAGGCCCCATAGCGCCGTGGCAGGTCGGGGGGGTCGAAATCGCCGTACTTCAGTGTGCCGTCGGCAGCGTAGGCGTTGTCGATCTGCTGCATGAAGTAGGCGTCCGGCCTGACCCGGATGGTGCGGCCCCAGCCGTCCCGCCGGATCTCGTAGCCGTTCTCGTACCCCAGCGTGGCAGCCTGGCTGCCGTACGGCGTCTCGTCCCCGACGATGACCTTTACGGCCACATCGTAGAAGTCGGCGATGGACGCGTTGACGCCGGGATGCGCACGCCGCCACCGTTCCGTGAACTCGGGCCAGAAGCTCGCAATCATCGGCAGGTAGTCCGGCCGCTCGAACCGCAGCGCCGCCATGACGCGTTCCTGGTTGGTCATGCCGGACCTCCTGGCCCCTGCCGAGGGGCGAGAGAAAGACCACGCCGTCGTGGGGAGTTGCGGGAATCAGCCATGGCGCGATCCCGGGGGCACGTGTCCGTGCCGTGGGCCCCCTGCACCGAGACCGCACGCACTGCCGTACACTACCCCCCGAGATCATGGCCGGGCAAATGCAGCGGCGGGAGAATGCGTGTGCGGTCTTCCCCCTTCCGGTCTCTTCAACCAGCCCCGGGTAAGTGGTGGGCCGGATTGCGGGCGCCGCGGTGTGGGGTATCTTGGCCGCCATGGTGTGGTTCCCAGCGAATTCGCTCGGGGCATGGGCTCTGTGGCTGCCCCCCTGCCTGTGCCTGGCGGTCGCCGTGACGGCGGCGCCCACGGCTGCCCCGCTGTCGACGCCGCACCGTGCGCAGCGGCACCGGGTCCAGCCCCCGCCGGTGGATTCCGACCTTCGGCTTGACCGTGTCTACGCTGCGGCGGACAGGGCGGCCCCGCCCGTTCCGCCGGTGGACGTCACCACGTGGGACCTGCGTTCCTGGCGGGCATGGCCGTTCGATCTCGAACTCCTGTCTGCCCGCGAGGCCCCCTTTCTGACCGCCGCAACCGGGGACTGGATCCGCACCGGAGACACCTGGGTCGGGGCCGGCCCACGGAACACGGGGCGTGCGCCTGCCGAGCCTCTTGCGCCTGCCCTGACCGAGCCGTCCTACACCCTCCGGATCACGGAGTTCCACCTCACGGCCGGAGGCAACGAGCGGGGGCCGAACCGCGTCTTCTGCGCCGGCGCGGTGCCGCAGGAGCCTGCCGGGCCATTCCCGGTGCTGTTCGTCTTCCACGGCGGGGGCGGGCACGCCAGCGGCGCCCTGGCACTGGCGATCGCGCGGCACAACCCGGGGTTCGCCGCAGTTGCGGTGGATTACAACGGCCAGTTCCGTCCCGCCGACACGCCGGTGACACGTTGGGTGACCCTGACCGAAGAGATCCGGGAGCGGCGGCACGACCTGCTCCCCAATCCCCTCAACTTCCCGATGTACCACCACGTGCAGGCGGTACGACGGGTCATGGATTGGACGGCGGAACAGCCCTGGGCCGACGGGGAGAAGCTCGGGGCGGTCGGGATTTCCTATGGCGGCTGGCTGGCCTTCCTCCTGGCGGGGGTCGACGGCCGGATCCGCTCGGTGTCCACCGGGGTGAGCGCCGGGGGCGCCGAGGACACGCGGGGACGCAGTGCCCAGGCGCTCGACTGGGAACCGGCGGACCAGCGTCCGATCTGGCTGGCCCACGCCGAGCCCGTGGCCTATGCGCCGCGGACGAACGTCCCTGTCTTCCTCAAGCTCGCCACGAACGACCGTTTCTTCTGGCTGCAGGGCGCCGCCCGGCATCGGGACTGCCTGGGAGAGAAGGCCGCCTGGCTCCTGACCCCGAACTGCGACCACGGCCACGGCGGCCCCGAGCTTCCGGACCCCGTCGGTCTGTGGCACTGGGCCGTGCACCGGGGCGGCCCCGCCTCCCCCGAGCTCGACCGCTGCTCCTTTGCGCAGGACGGACGCGCCGCGACGATCCGGGTCCGCTCCGAGCGGCCGCTGCGGTCCGTCCATCTCGCCTGGAGTGTGGGCGAGGCCGTGTCCCCCGCGCGGTACTGGCGGTGGATCGAGGCGACCCGGGCCGGGGACCTGTGGACTGCATCGTTGCCGGTTGGGCACGAGGCCCTCTCCGGGCTGGCCTACTTCACCGCCATCGATGTGGACGGACGCGCAGTCTCCTCGGACCTGGCCGGAAAACGGGGCCCCCCGCCGAGCCCTGCCGTGACCTGGGCAGATGAGGCGCTCTGGGATATCGAGGCCGGCGCGGCTGCCTGGCGCCCGGATCTTGCTTCCGGCAAGGCGCACATCGACTCCGCCGGGCTGGGCCGCATCCGAATCACGCCTGCCCAGACGGGGACCCGGGTAGCCGCTCTTACCAACAGCCTCGTGCTCGCGGAGGCCGCCGGGACGACCCACCGCGGCATGCGCATCGAAATCGGCGGCAACGGTCTCCCCCTGCAGCTCCGCATCCTCCTGGCCCGGGACTACACCAGCCTTGACGAGAAACTCTTCGCGGCGGACGTGGAGGCGACGCCCGAGCTCTCCACCCTAGACCTCGCCTGGGAGCGCTTCCGGCCCTTCCCGCGGACGCCGCCGACCGCCCCACTGCTGCCCGTCAACGGGCTGGTGGTCGCCTGCGAGAAGCTGCCGGAAACCGGGATGATCGTTGGACGCGCCACCTGGCTCGATTGACAATCGCCCTGTCGCCACCATCACCCGCCGAGGTACCAGGTCGGGTGCGTGGACTGGTTGGAACTCCTTCCTGTTCTCCCGCAGAGGCGCTGAGGAGCGGAGGGGGATCTCTCCCGGTCTGATCGGCGCAGGAGCGTGTTCGCCGGCAACCGGGCTGCCTGGAGGGCGTCACCCCTGCGCGTTCGGTTCGGTCTGCCTTGTCTTCGCCTTCGTCTGCGAGCTCTGCGCCTCCGCGCGAGATATCTTCTTCTCCGTTTCCAACGCCCCCTGGACCGCCCGCGTCCTCGCGGGCATCCCCCTGGACCGCCCGCGTCCTCGCGGGCATTGCAGATCATCATAGAATCATGTCGTGCTATATTCCGATCGCTTCCCGCCGGTGCCTGCCGGGCATGGGGAAAGGCCCGTTCTGGTCTCCAATGGGGGATCTCCGGTCCCCTTGGGAAAGGAGCATGGACGCCGATGCGAGTCCCGTGTGCGGTCCTGGTGGTTCTTGGGGCGGTGGCGGGCGCGCTTGCTGGGGCCGAGGAGAGCCAGGGGCAGGGCGGCAACCTCGTCCGCAACGGCGGCTTCGAGGAGGCAAGCCCGGCCGCACCGCCTCCCGGCTGGGCCATGTGGGGGGCGGAAGCCTACAAGGTCCCGGCGAACTACAACCGGGACACCACTCGGCCCCACAGCGGCCAGGCCTGCCTGCGCATCCATCATCCGGCGGGCACGAACGGCTACCTCGTGACCCATCCCGGAAACGCCATCCGCCCGGTCCGCGACCGCCAACTCACGGTCTCCTTCTGGACCCGCGCCGACCAGGCCGGACAGACCAGCTTCTGGCTCGTGGCCTACGAGTCCATCGCCCCGTACGTGGACGCGCCGTCGCCCGGACGCTTCACCCTCGATGTGGGACCCGACTGGCGGGAACACCGCTTCACACTGGTGGAGGGTTGGGACTTCCTTGCCGATCGCAGCCGCTACCTGATGCTCGCGTTCACGGCCTCCGTGGCCGAGAACGAGGCGCGAACCCTCTGGGTCGATGACGTCCAGGTTTCCGATGGGCCCAGTCCCCGGGAGGGCCGCCTGGCGGACCTGCGGGAACTGGCGATCGAACCGCTTCCCCACCGCCTGACACCGGGGGCGGACGCGCTGCGGGTCACCCTGTGCCCCGCGCGGCATCTGCGCGCCACCACCCGGGAGGCCGCAGGCATCTCGTTCCACCGCGTCTCGGGCTGGACCGGACACCCCTACAGCCGGGACGGCGACGCCTACACGCTGCCCCCGGCCACCGAGGAGGCCATCCGCAACCTGCGGCTCCCCATGACCCGTTTCTATGCCCTCGGCGCCGAAGCCTACCGGCTCGAACGGGCCCTCGACCACGCCGCCGACGTGTGCCGGCGAACGGGGATCCCCGAGGACCGCTGCGTCCTCGAATTCGAGACCCAGGGGGCGACCGAGAAGCTACCCCCGGAACGCTGGGCGGACGGGGTGCGGCACTCCCTGCGCGCGGAGTACGGCTTCCGCCATTGGGAGATCGCCAACGAACCCTATCTCGAGAGGCCGGGGACTGCCTTCCCGACGCCCGACGACTACGTGGCGCACGTACGGGAGGTCTCCCGGGCCATCCGCGCCGTCCATCCGCAGGGCCAGATCGGGATCGGCATCCGCTGGCCCGACGAACGCTGGGGTAACCGTGTCCTCAAGGCCGCGGCGGGATGCTACGACTTCGTGGCCGCGCACCACTACGCCCACATCCGGGACGTGCACAGCCAGGCCTTCGAAGCCATCGCCCTCGGGGAGAACTACGCCATCCTGGAAGAGTGCCTCGCTCTGAACGCTCTGCTGCGGCACTACAACCCCGACCGCACCGTCTACCAGCTCGATACCGAATGGGGCATGCACAGCCGGGGACCCAACGGCGAGAAGGCCGACTACGTCGCCCGCAATGGCAACATCGTCGGCGTCCTCCACCGAGCCGTGCGCCTGATCTACTACGCCCGGGAGAACATCCTCCGGGGCGCCGCCAGCTGGCAGATGCTCAACCGCGCCGAGGCCCCGGGCTTCGGCATCCTGGAACCCCGGCGACCCGAGGAACGCTTCATGCTCTACTGGCTCTACTACCACGTCAACCGCCACCTGGGAGACCGGGTGATCGGGATCGAGGGAACGGCACCATGGTACGCGCCCCCTGAGGACCGGCGTGGCCAGGGGGGACGCCCGGGACCCATGACGCCGATCCTGGCCACCATCGACAGCCGCCGCGGCGACCTCTGCGCAATCGTGGCCAACGGCTCCTGGACCCTCGAGGTCCCCTTCGAGATGCGGCTCGATGGCTTCCGACCCGGCGCTGTCGAGGCCTTCAGTCTCAGCGACGACGACCCGGATCGCCACCCCCTGCTCGCACAAGAGGAGGGCTTCCGCACTCCGCTCCCCGTCACCCTGGCCATCGACGCGGTCACGGGCACCCTCCCTCCCCGCAGCATCTCCTTCCTCCGCCTGTACCCGACTCCCCAGACCCGCTAGGGTGACGTGACACAAGCGCCAGACCGCAGCCGGCTCGAGGGGGACGGTGTCCGGAAAACGGGAGCGGGCGCCGCGCCCCGGGACGGCTGTTTTCCGGCCACGCGGGGCGGGGAACGGTGTCCGGAAAACGGGAGCAGGCGCCGCACCCCGGGACGGCTGTTTTCCGGCCGCGCGGGCGGGGGACGGTGTCCGGAAAACACCGCCCAATCACCGCTGTCCAGCACCGGTTTTCCGGACACGACAATGGCCGGAAAACTCCCCCTCCCGGCGACGGAGTCCCCCCTCCGTTTTCCGGTCACGCCAGCGTCCGCAAGACCTCCCCCTCGCTGGCGGCCGCGCCCCCCCCGTTTTCCGGACAGATCGCGCCTGCCCCGGCCGGAAAACGCCTCTTTGTCAAGCCATACCCAGCCTTCGGAAGCCGTCTCCGGCCCCGTCTTCGGGACGGCGGCCGGGCGATGCAGGGGTTGGCGGAGGGGTGTCCCGCGCCGGAGTCCTGGACTGGGCCCTTCTC
>JAFGRS010000856.1 GCA_016935045.1 Lentisphaeria bacterium
GACGGGTCGTCGCGGGGGGCCTGTTTTCCGGCCGTGGCGGGGCTGGGCTGTCCGGAAAACGCCTCCCCCTCCCGCCCTGACGGGTCGTCGCGGGGGGCCTGTTTTCCGGCCGTGGCGAGGCTGGGCTGTCCGGAAAACGGGGGGGGCGCCGGCAGGATGTTCTCGGGAGCCGTGAGGCGGGTGGCGGTTCTTCGATGAATCTGAGCCCGGTCGAAGGTGGCGCTGCGGTTTTTTCCGGCCCGGGAATGGTCTCAGCATCCTCTGTCGTCCTCACGATTGCGGTTCTGGTGTTCGGATTTCGGAGCGTGGGGGCGAGGCCGACCCCAATACTGCTCACTTGGCGGAGCCCGGAATCGCCGCAGGACCTTCGGCCAGGCTCAGGTTCTGCGAGCGTGCGCCTCCCACATTCTCAGAGTCCAGAGGGAACTGTATTGAGGCGAACCCACTCCATTCGTGGTTTTCCCGTGCATCGTGCAGGCCAGGGCTGGCCGCAGAAGGTCACGATACGCACGTCCCTGCGCGCGGCCTTCGGGCAGGAATGGTCGGAGCGGCTATAGTATCGGGTGTTGTACGGGTCCCCGGGCGATGCTCACGCCGACGCCGGCAGCCACGGGGGCCGCTCCAGCCGGGGCCTCGCGGAACCGGGGTTTCCCGGACCGGGCGCTGGGAAGGCACGCATGACGGTCAGGATCGCCGCAACCGAGTCCGAGATGGCCCGACGGTCCGGCGCCCCCCGGACCACGGGCGGTCGCCATCCGGAGTCCCGTCCCGAGGCAGGTCGCCACTCGGAGGCGGAGCTTCCCGGCCGGGGCTATGTGGACTCCAGGGAGACGCCTCCCTCCGTGCGGCGCCGCACGGCTCCACGGGACCCACTGGAGGGGATGCCCTTGGCCAGGCCTACCCGTCTGGCCGTTTTCGGGGGTTCCTTCGACCCCATCCACAACGGGCACCTGGCGCTGGCCCAGGCGGTGGTCGAGGCCGCCCATGCCGACGAAGTTCTGTTCGTGCCCGCCCTGCGGCCGCCCCACAAGAAGAGTCGTCGGCTGACCGCCGGGGAGCATCGTCTTGAGATGCTCCGTCTGGCCATCGAGCCCTTTCCGGCCTTCAGTGTCTCCGACATCGAGCTGCGGCGCGAGGAGGGCTACTCGTACACCTTCGACACGATGACCGTGCTCCGGCGTGTTTTTCCCGAGCCGGACCTGGCGTTTCTGATGGGCATGGACAGCCTGGCGGAACTGCACAAGTGGCATCGGGCGGGGGAACTCGTGCAGCATTTCGACTTCATCGTGTATCCGCGGCCCGGGGTTGCCTGTCCGAGTCTGGCGGAGCTTTCGGATCGTTTTGGGACGCGCAACGCGCGGACGCTGCTTGCCGCCGTCAAGGCGGATCTGCCGCAGTTCACGATTTCGGCTTCCCAGGTCCGCCAGATCCGGGCCCGGGGCGTTGACATCGGCTCCTGTTGCCCCGCCGAGGTGTGCCGCTATATTGAGGTCCATGGCCTGTATCTCCCCGAAGCCACCCCTGGCCGCATGGATGAGGTGTAATGGTTCAGGATGTGACGGCGATCCAGACGGACGACACGCAAGCCTTGGCGCGCCGGTGCGTCAGCATCTGCGAGGAGCGCAAAGCCGAAGACGTCATCCTTTTCGATGTGCGTTCTTCCAGCATTCTGGCCGACTACTACCTGATCTGCACGGGGACCTCCGTTCCCCACATCAACGCCATTGTCGCCCATCTCAAGCGGGACCTGGCCGCGGAAGGCATTCTGCCGCGCGGTCACGACGGGGATGCGGCCAGCCAGTGGGTGGTCCTGGATTACGGCGTCCTGTTGGTTCACGTCATCGCTCCGGAACGGCGGGGCTTCTACCGCATCGAGGAGCTGTGGAACCTGAGCAACGTCGTGTACCGGGGCGGGCAGGGGGCCCCCGCGGCCGATGCGGCGCCGGTCCGCCAGTCCTGATCGTGGGCACGACGGGCCAGGGGCGTTCGGGAGGCGTGTGTCTGTCCCATGCCGGTTGGCCAACCTGGACGGCACTGCCCGGCAGCCGACGGACGATACCCACGCAGGAGGTTCCCCTCCTGGCGCAGACCGACGTGCTGGTTCTGGGAGGCGGGCTCCCCGCGGTGGCCGCCGCGCTGTCCGCCCGGCAGGCTGGCGCGGCGGTCTTTCTGGCCGCGCCGCGGCCCTATCTGGGCGAGGATTTGTGCGCCACGCTGCGGCTCTGGCATGACGGCGCGCAGGCGCCGGACGGGGCCCTGACCGCGGCCATCTTCGCGGGCGGCAATCCGGCGGCCCCGGCGCGGGTGAAGCGAGTCCTGGCGGAGGCCCTGCTGCAGGAGAGCATTCCCTTCGTTCTGACCGCCTGTCCCCTGGATCTCCTGGTGGACCGGGACGGGGCTCCCGCAGGCGTGGTTCTGGCCACACGCTCCGGGCTCGCCGCCGTATCCGCCAAGGTCGTTGTGGACGCGGGCGCATGGGCCTTCGCGGCGCGGCCCTTCCCGCCCACCGCGGCGTCCGGGGATGCTCCCGCGTTTTGGGCGGAGCGCATCATCCTCGCGGCCACGGCATCCCATGTCCCCCATAGCGAGCGACGGATCCCACTCGGCAACGGCGGCGGGAATCTGGCGTACCATGTGACGCGGCTGCCTATCCCGGCATGGCCGGAGACCTGGGCTCAGTTTGCGGAGATCGAGAACGCGTGCCGCGAAGCGACCTTCGCTCCGGGCCAGCTCCGGGCTTCCGAGCACATTGTTCTGCGCCGGGCCCTGGAGGCGGGCAAGCCCCCAAGCGCAGTCTCCATGGCGCCGCACAGCCAGGATCCCGCGGCGGCGCAACCCATGCAGAGGCTGTACCTGCTCGGCGACCGCGGGGTTGGAGCCGCGGAAACCCCTCCCGACGGGCGTGATCCCGGGGAGACGGAGAGCCTGGCCGGCCGCACGGGCCGGATCGCCGCCGAAGCTGCGCATTCCCTGCCTCGGGAGTCCCCTGTCGGCTTCCCGCCGCGCGCCGGGATCCAGGCGGCCGCGCCGGCGGGATCCCTGCATGCCTTGCCGCACGCGATGTCTCCGCCACGGCCGCCGGGGCAGACCCTTGCCCTGGGGGAGAGCCGCCTGCCGGTGCTGGCGCAGGCCGACGTGGTCGTGGTGGGCGGGGGTACCACCGGCGCCTGTGCCGCCATCGCGGCGGCTGAGGAGGGGGTCCGCACGCTCGTGATCGAGTACCAGGACGGCCTCGGCGGGACAGGCACACTCGGGCTCATCGGGCGCCCCTATCACGGTCGCGTGGCCGGGTTCAGCCGTCGGGTTCCCTTCCCGGACGGAGGTTTCACGACGCATGACAAGATGGAGTGGTTCCGGCGGGAGATTCGCGGTGCCGGCGGCGAGGTCTGGTTTTCGACCCTTGCCTTTGGCGTGGTGCGCGAAGGGGACACGGTGACCGGCGTGGCGGTGGCGACGCCCTGGGGTGCGGGGGTCGTCCTGGCCTCGGTCGTCGTCGATGGCACGGGGAATGCCGATCTTGCGGCGGCGGCCGGTGCTCAGTGCCTGTACGGCGAGGGCGCGGCCGACGTCGCCATGCAGGGTGCGGGGTTGCCCATCCGCCCGCCCGGGACGAGCAACGTCAACACGGACTACCTTCTCGTGGACGAATCGGACCTTGGCGACGTCACCCGGGCGTTGGTGGGTGCCACCCTGACCTTGCCACCCACGGCCTTCGACCTCGGCAGCCTGATCCAGACGCGGGAGAGACGGCGCGTTGTCGGCGACCACATGCTCACCTACCTGGACCAACTGGCAGGACGCACCTATCCCGACAGCATCGTGCTCTCCGCCAGCGACTACGATGCGCATGGCTATCCCACGGAACCCATTTTCGCCCTGATTCCGCACGACGCCGAGACCCTGAAGCGCAACCACCCGGCCCCGGGCGGGACATGCTACACCCCCTACCGCTGCCTGCTGCCCCGGGGTGTCGAGGGAATGCTGGTCACCGGTCTCGGCATCAGCATGCACCGCGATGCCTCGGCCATGGTGCGCATGCAGCGCGACCTCCACAACCAGGGGTACGCCGCCGGAGTCGCTGCCGCCATGGCTGTGCGGCAGGGTTGCTCCCCGCGCCACATCGATGTGCGCGAACTCCAGAAGCGCCTCGTCCAGGCCGGCAACATCCCGGCCGACGTCCTGGAACACGCCGATTCGTTCCCGCTGTCCCCGGAGAGGGTGCGTCAGGCGAGCCGGGACCTCCTTCTCGACGGGACGGCCCAACGGGACGCGGTCTGCCGTGCGCTGGCCATGGTCCTGACCCATGCGGAGGCGTCTCGGCCTCATCTCCTGGAGTTGCACGCAACCGCCTCGGGGGACGTTCGCCTGCTCCTGGCCAAGACCATTGCCGTGCTGGGCTGCGCGGATCCGGTGCCGGAGCTGATCGGGGCGCTCGAAGGGGCGTCCGGGTGGGAGCCGAGGGTCCTGCAGGGAAGCATGGCGGAGTATGCTCATCTGCCCACGCCGGTGGACGGCATCATCACCGCTCTGGGATATGCCCGGGACCGACGGGCACTCCCTGCCTTGCTGGCCAGGCTTGCCGCCCTCGACGCAGAGGTCACCCTCTCCCACCATCGGGCCCTCGCCCTGGCCCTCGAACGCCTGGCCGATCCGCAGGCGGCAGAACCCCTGGCCCGGATCCTGCGCAAGCCCGGGATGGGGGGACATGCCCTCACCCGGATCACGCCGCTGTATGACAAACCCGCGGACAGGCGCCGGCGCCTCGAAGCCCTGCGGGAGATCACCCTCGCCCGTGCCCTGTTCCGCTGCGGCGACTGGCAGGGACTCGGTGCGGCAACCCTCGAATCCTACACCCACGATCTGCGGGGCCTCTTCGCGCGCCACGCCGCGGCGGTCCTGCACGTCCCGCCCGCCGGCCCCAGTGGAATGCGCGCACCGGGCCCCGACCCCACCACCCCGTTCCGGGAGCCGTAGGTGGAGCCGTTCGGCCCCTCCCACCCCCGTACCTGCCGACACCCCCATGCGCACAGGCCGGCCAGCGGCCGCACCGTTGAAGTCCAGTGGCCGCGGGACGCGGCCGCTCCGTGCCGGTCAGGTACGCCCGGCATCAGCGGCGCGAGGTACGAGCGTCCGCCTGCATGCCGTTGTTCGCATTCGTTTCTTTCACCACGAAGGACACGAAGA
>JAFGRS010000857.1 GCA_016935045.1 Lentisphaeria bacterium
AGGCTTACAGCTTCCTCCCCGTCTGAACGTACACGACGCGGTAGCGCCATTCAACGTCGCGCTCCGAGACGGTGATCGGGCGCACGCCAGGCGCGTCCCGATAGGGTGCCGTTCCCACAGAACATTGTGCAGCAGAGATTTTTAGGCGTTGGTTCACCGCCAAGAATGACCTTACAGCGCTTTCTTTTCGGTCAGAAAACGCCGCTAAGGGATGAAAAAGCCCTCCCCATAGGACATAACATTCTGGCAATCAGCAGTTCCGGTGGGAACGGCACCGATACCGATACACGCTTCCCGCGGCCTTCTCCAGCATGTGTCGGTAGGCGACGTAGTGCCGGAAAGGGAGATCTTCGCGGACACGGCCGGCCGCCAGCGGCAGGTACCGGCCTCCGGCCAGCAGGGGGGGCACGAGACGGTCGATTTCCCGGCGGATCGCTTCGGGACCCTCGTACAGTGCCCGCATCGGAATGCCCCCGATGAGACCGAGGTCGTTCCCGTACGTCCGTCGCAGGGCGAGGTAGTCCACGGCCGGGCTGTCCGTTTCCGCGATCCAGAGCACGTTGATGCCCCGTGCCAGGAGGTCGGGAAGAAAGGCGCTGACATCGGTGTAGGTCCGCAGAACACGGTTCGCCACGCCGTGCCGAGTCAGCACCTCCAGGATCGGGCCGTAGGCAGGCAGAACCACTTCCCGAAATGCCTTCGGGGACAACAGGGGACGGTGAGGATCTCCGATGGGTTCGCTGAAGATCGCCGCCTCGACCTCCACTTCGCGCAGAATGCGCTCCGCCAGCCGCGCGGCGAAACGCCCGTGCACCGCCATTACGCGGCGGACGAATGCCGGGTCGTCGGCCACCTGCAGGGCAACCTCGGCAAAGCGTGACCAGCCATCTACCCCCAGGGACAGAAAGAAGCCGCGGTAGACCCGCAGAAGGAGAACGTCGTCCGAGTGCCGTCGGCTCCGGAGACCCTCGAAGCCGCCGTCCGGGAGTCGTGCCGGATCGCGGGGGTCGAGGGAGCACTCCAGGCTGTCGAGATCGGCGCGCGTTGTCGGCCACCGGGAGAGGGCAGGGCGCAGATCGAAGCTCGGCGCAATCTCGGTGTGACGGGTCAGGCCGAACCGGGGTCGCAGGTCGGTGTCCCGTGGCAGACCCTGGGTCCGCCAGGCAACAAGCACCTCCTCCCGGATGCCTTCGTCCAGCATCGGCAGGCGGTCCGGAGTCCGGCCTCCCATGACGTCACGGAACCGTTGACGGTCGGTCATGCACATCCCTCCGGGTCGCCCGCAGCATGGAGCGGCGACGTGACGACTGCCGGAACCTCCCCGGTCGCGGCGGCCCTCCCATGGAAACGGCGTCCCGATCGATGATGGCACTGTAGCCGCCTGTCCCGGATCCAGCCGTCTCCCTCCAGGCGCCGCGTTCCATCCCGGCTCACCTCGCACCAGGCATCGGGATGCCCGCACCTCGGCCAGTCCAGCGAAGCAATGTACACCCCGTTGGCCTGCGCCGACAAACAGGAGACGCCCAGTATGCGGCCGACCGCACAGTTCCCGGGCGGCATCCCGGCACAGTGACCGGGAAACGGCTCCCCGGTTCGAGGTGTGGTCCGGTCGCGGGAAGGGCGCTGTGTCCGGGGAACGGTCTTTGCCGCGCGGTGGGCGTTGCGAAAGGGACGGGGTGCCTGTGTTCCCGTTCTGTTGGCGGGGCCCGCCGTGGCGCCCGTTCTCTGGGGCCGGTTGTGTGTCTTGTATCCCGGCTCGTCCACGCTAGGTTGCTTCGCGAGGCGGCAGGAGGTTCCCCGCCGGAGATGGTGCCATGGAACGTCCCATGGGCCGCACGATGAACGTCTGCCCAGGGTTGTAGTGCCCGAGATGGGCGGGGTTTCCGTTCCGGCCTGCCGGCGGCTCCATGGACAGGAGGCACAAGGGTCATGGCCGGAGAAGGTACGAGACTGGCGAACGTGAGGCAGCCACCGTTGAACACCACCATGATGGGAGTGCTCAAGGCGGCTGCCGATTCCTACGGGTTGGACCTGACCGAACCGATGATCTACGGGCTTTCAGGTCACGCCTTCCTGATCAATATCCACACCCAGCTCTGCCCCAGCGGTCCCTACTGCTGGAAGCGTGAGAATGCGAAGCCGTTGATTGAGAACATGGGCCTGAGGATGACGGATCTCGGCTTCTTCGGCACAGGAGCCAAGGCCGAGGCCCGAGCGGAGGTGGAGCGGAAGCTGCGCGCTGCGCTGGACAGGGGTATTCCGTGTTCGCTGCTCAACCTCGAGAACCAGATCATCGACGGCTATGACGGCACCGGGTTCTTCTCCGCCCAGCCGTGGGCGCCGCAGAGCAGGTTCCCGCCCGATCGACTGACCTTTGGTTCGTGGAAGGAGTTTGGCGAGCAGTTCCATGTCAACTTTTACGCCATGGAAAAGGTGGCTCCGGCTGACCGTCACAGGGCCGTTCTGGCAAGCCTCGACTACGCAGTAGACCTATGGAAGGACCCCGAAAAACACAGTTCCCGGGTATACGGTGTTGGACCCAAAGCCTACGACAACTGGATCCAGGCCGTTCCGGACTCGGGTTCGAGCCACGGGAACTGGTGGAACGCAACGGTATGGAGTGAGTGCCGCCGCATGGCGGCGGACTACTTCTCAGCCATAGGGACCGCTGACACGAACGTGGCTGACCTCTGCGCGCAACTCAGGAGCGAGTATCTGGCAGTCGCCGGGAATCTCAGCAGGGCGAGCAGCAGGACAATGGACTCCGATGAGAAGATCGTGCTGCTGAAGGAGACAAAGCAGCGTGAGGCCAACGCGGTCGAGAAGGTGGAGAAGCTGGACGGGGCGCTCCGTGCACGGGAGAAGCGGTGACAGGTGACGGAACAGGACGGCTGCAGGGCGCGACCTGCAGCCCTGCCTGATCCGCAACGACGGCGACACCAGCGGCGCTTCCTCGGTGCCGCTGGCACACACTTGAGGCAAGGTCGGAGGGTGCCTGGAGAAGTACATCAGGCAGCCTTGGAATGCGCCTGCGTCCTCGCGGGCACGTCTCTATGTGGTAGGGACGGCGGTCCCCGACGGCCGCGGTCCCTGAAGGACCCGACTCCCATGCGGGGAAGGGTGGCACCCCGGGCGCGACTCGAACGCACGACCTGCTGCTTAGGAGGCAGCTGCTCTATCCACCTGAGCTACCGGGGCGCAGAAAGCAAACCAATATGGCCTCGGAATTCGGGGACGCAACCGGAGGGCGAGGGAAGGGCCGCGGGGCAGCGGCTCGGGATCAGCGCTCCACGGCCCCAAGGACCGTGGTGGCGGGGAGCCCCTCTGACGAATCAGCGCTCCACGGCCCCAAGGACCGTGGTGGCGCGGAGCCCCTCTGACGGATCAGCGCTCCACGGCCCCAAGGACCGTTGGCGGTTACGCGGGACCGCCCTGCAGCGGGTCGGTTGGGGTCCGGTCGGTTCGCAAGAGCCCTGCGTTCGGGCGGGGCAGGAGGCCGCGCCAGCGGAAGGGGGGAGGCTCCCCGGGGTTGAGAGGGTTGGGCACAAGGGAGAGGTCTCCTTCGCGCGTCAGGACGGCATATCCCATCCAGCTCTGGGGGAGTCCGACGAAGCGGGTGCCGTCAACGGTAGCGTCGAACCAGCGGTGGTGGTGTCCGAAGAGCCAGAATCGGGGCCGGAAATGGTCTGCGAGTGCTCGGGCGCCACGGATTCCCGGGGGTCCGTAGTGCTCGAATCCGGGGGTACTGGGCACGCCGATGCCGGCGGGACAGTCATGGGAGAGGATGAGTCGGGCGGCATCGCGCGGCAGGGCGAGGCAGGCGTCGATGTGTCGCGGCAGAATCAGGGAGGCTTCCGGTGTGGTATAGGCATCCATGTATTCCACTCCGCCGAGGGCGAGGCAGGGCCAGCCGTCGAGTGGAGTGACGCTGGTCCGGGGCAGGTGTCGGAAGTACTCGCCGTAGAGCTGCAGGAGCCGAGGGAAGGCATCGAAGTCCTCGTGGTTGCCCTCGATGAAGTGCAGCGGGCATGCGAAGCGTTCGCCTTCGCGCCGGAAGTATCTGTTCAGGAACGGCTCGAAAAGCCCCATGTCGCCGAGAAGCACGGTGGCGTCGATGGCAGTCTCGAAGCGTCGTTCGGCGTCCCGGATCTGTTGGTTGACCAGGTGGTACCGGCAGTGGAGGTCGCTGAGGAAGAGGAGCATCAGGTCCTCCCGGGCATGCCGGTGAAGTTGTAGCCGAGGCGTGTCTGGAAGGCCTTGATCTGGGCGAAGCATTCGCGCACCATTCTGCGTTCCACCCCGGTGAGGTCGTCGGGCTGGACGAAATTGTCGGCCGGGTGTGCGTTGGCGATGCAGTGCACCTGGTGCTGGATGCGGATTTGCATGAGTGCGGTGTAGACCTGGATGATTTCGTCGGCGTTTCTGGCCGGCAGGATTTCACGCTTGGCGAGGGTGCGGAGGCGTTCGATGGTGTTGGTGGCGTCGATGCCGTGCCGGAGGGCGTAGATACGGGCGAAGTCGACGATGGGGGTCATGGCGCTCTTGATGTCGAAGCCTTTGCGTCCGTCTTCGGCGCGGGTGACCTGGATGCCGCCGAAGAGGCCCACCGGCGGGGCGTACTGCAGCACATCCGTGGCGAGGAGCCCGAAGAAGGCCGGGTTGGCGTCCAGTTCGCGCCGGAGGAAGTCTCTCAGTTCCTCGACGAGGGTGCTGTCGCCATAGGCGGAGCGGAAGTCGAAAAAGATCTTGGTGCGCAGCAGTTCCTCCGGTTCCGCGCCCCGGATCCAGTTTTGGAAGAGGGTTTTCCAGGCGGAGAGGGGTTTTCTCCAGGCCGGGTTTCGGGCCATCATATTGCCTTCGCAGAGGCGGTACCCAGCGGCGTCGAGCCAGGTGCAGACGGACTCTCCGAGGGTGGCGAAGTATGTCTCGGTTTCGCGTTCCCGTTCCGGGGGCGGGTCGGCGAAGAGCAGGGCGTTGTCCTGGTCGGTGCAGAGGGTTTGCTCGCGTCGTCCTTCGCTGCCCATGACGAGGAAGGCGAAGGGGACGGGTGGGGGGCCGAGTTGGGCCAGGAGGTTGCGCAGGAGGGCCGCGAGGACGACATCGGTATTTGCGGCGACGAAGCGGCCGACGTTTTCGGCCTCGCCGCCGGTTTCGACGAGTACCTTGACCAGGAGTGGGAAGCGGCCGTTGGCGGCGGCGACTTCCTTGGCGGAGGAGGCGGCGCGGATCTGCTGGAAGAGGTGGGCCGGGGCAGTTTCCGCGCGGGGGTGGTCGAGGAGCACCAGTGCGGTGCGCAGTTCCTCGATGGCGGTTCGGTGGCGGGATTCCAGGCCTTCGAGGACCTCGACGCGGCGCCGGAGGGCCTGTTCGCGCCCCTCGCCCTCGTCGCGGCGCCCCTTCTGTTCGCTGATATCGGTGGCGACCACGGCGACTCCCTTGCGGTCCCGGACCTGGATCGGGGAGAACGACAGCAGGACGGGGAGGCAGGTGCCGTCGCGCCGGCGCAGGGCGCCTTCGAGTCGGCGGGAGGCTGCCGGTTCCGCGGCGGATTCGGTCTCGGTCGGGGCGGTGAGGGTTTCGAGGTCTGTTCCGGGGGGCAGTTCCAGGATATCCGCGAGGCGCATGCCGTCCAGTTCTTCGGGGGTATGGCCCAGCATGCGGACGGCGCTGGCATTGGCGAAGAGGCCGCCGTCGCCGAGGGCCATGATGAGGCTTTCGCCGGCGGACTCGACCAGGGCCCGGTAGCGTTCTTCGGAGACGCGGAGGGCGTCTTCGGCGGTGGTTCGGCGGCGTTCGCTGCGGAGGCTTTCGATGACGATGGCGCTGAGGAGGAGGGAGACGATCCCGAGGATCCCGGCGGAAGCGAGTGCGAGTCGGCGGCTGGTGCGGGCGGTTTCATGGCGGACGTCTTCGAGGTAGACGCCGGTGCCGATGATCCAGCCCCAGGGTTGGAAGCCGCGGACGAAGGAGAGTTTGGGGACGATTCGGGAGGGGTCGTCCTTCCACTGCCAGCGGTAGGCGACGAAGCCTTCGCCCTGGCGCCGGACGGTATCGACGAATTCGAGGAAGAGGTACTTGCCCCGCGGGTCGGTGATGGCGGAGAGGTCCTGGCCTTCCAGGTCCGGCCGGTAGGGATGGACGATCATGACGGGGCGCATGTCGTTGATCCAGAAGTAGTCCTTCATCTCGGGGCCGTAGTGCAGGTTGCGGACCTGGAGGATGGCCTGTTGTCGTGCCTCTTCGGGGGTCATGAGTCCGGCGCGGGCCTCGGCCTCGAGGTTGGCGAGGATATTCCATGCCGAGAGGGTCAGTTCGCGGATCATCTCGCGCTTCTGGGCCATCATGGCCCGTTCGAAGGCGGGGATGAAGAACAGGAACAGGGCGCCGACGAAGAGCAGCACGGTCAGCAGCGTCGGCACCACAATGCGGATGGAAAAGGCGCGCAACATTGCACGGGCCCGACCCGTAGCCATGGTTTCGGAACGGGGGGGACGAACTCCCCTGTTCAACGGCGGCTCGCGAGGTCCCGGGGCAGGGGACCGGGCAGGCGCTTGTTCCGCGGGCCGTTCCGCGACGGTTGGCGTGCCGGCGCGGTGGTCCCGGCGTGTCTTCGTCAGGCGCCGGCGGCGTCGGTCGCCTCCCTTCTCCGGGTGATCAGGGAGACGACGACAAGGGCCAGGAAGCTGAGCGGGATGGAGATGATGCCGGGGTTGTCGAGGGCGATGGGTGCGGCATCCCGGCCCAGTCCATAGCGTTCGTACATGCTGGGGGAGAGCAGGATGATGGTCAGCGAGGAGACGACGCCGACGAGGATGGAAGCGGCGATGCCCTTGGCGGTGGTCCGTTTCCAGAAGAGGAGCATGAGGATGGCGGGCAGGTTGGCGGAGGCGGCGACGGCGAAGGCGAGGCCGACGAGGAAGGAGACGTTCATGCCGCGGAAGAG
>JAFGRS010000141.1 GCA_016935045.1 Lentisphaeria bacterium
GGCACACGGTCGCCTGGGACATGGTGCCCTTCGACGTCCAGGTGGTGGGGGCCATCGCCCTGCATCGGGGTTGCATTGCCGAGATGGCTACCGGCGAAGGCAAGACCCTCGTCGCCACCATGCCGCTCTATCTCAACTCCCTCACCGGCCACAACTGCCAGTTGGTCACCGTCAACGACTATCTGGCCCGCCGGGATGCCGCCTGGATGGGCCATGTGTACCGCTTCCTCGGCCTCAGCGTGGGCTGTATCCAGAACAACATGCTGCCGGCCGAACGGCGAGAGCAATATGCCTGCAACATCACCTACGGCACCAATAGCGAATTCGGCTTCGACTACCTGCGCGATATGGGCATGGCCACACGACGGGAAGACATGGTGCAGCGGGGACACTTCTACGCCATCATCGACGAAATCGACAGCATCCTCATCGACGAGGCCCGCACCCCCCTCATCATCTCCGGCCCCGCCGCCGTCTCCACACACCGCTACGACAAACTCAAGCCCACCGTCGCCGAGCTCTTCCGCCGCCAGGCCCTCCTCTGTGCCCGACTCGCTGCCGAGGCCCGCGAGACCCTCGAGAACGCCGACACCGGCGAGGAGGAGCGCGACGAAGCCTTCCTCAAACTGGTCAAGGTCCGCCTGGGCATGCCCAAACACAAGCAGCTGATGCGCATGATGGAGGACCCGGCGATCCGCAAGCAGATCGACCGCAAGGAGATGGAGGTCCATAGCGACAACAACCGGGGATTCCTCCAGGAGGTCAAGGAGTCTCTCTACTTCTCCATCGACGAACGCGGCGGCGAGGCCGACCTCAGCGAGATGGGGCGCCGTTTCCTCCGTCCCGACGACCCCGATGCCTTCGTGATCCCCGACCTGGCAACCCTCTTCAGCGAGGTGGACAGCACTCCCGGGGCCGGCGACGAAGACAAGATGCGCCTGCGCCAGGAAGTCCAGGTGCGCTACGACGAACAGAGCGAGACCATCCACAACATCTCCCAGCTGCTGCGCGCCTACTGTCTGTTCGAGAAGGACGTTCAGTACGTGCTTCAGGACAACAAGGTGATCATCGTCGACGAGTTCACCGGCCGCTTGATGCCCGGGCGGCGTTTCAGCGAGGGTCTGCACCAGGCCCTCGAAGCCAAGGAAGGGGTCCAGATCGAGCGCGAGACGCAGACCCTGGCGTCCATCACGATCCAGAACTACTTCCGCATGTACGACAAGCTGGCCGGGATGACGGGCACGGCCGAGACCGAGGCAACCGAGTTCAAGGAGATCTACGGCCTGGATGTCCTCGTGGTTCCCACCAACCGGCCCTGTCGCCGGGTGGACAATGACGACCGGATCTACAAGACGAAGCGGGAGAAGTACAACGCCATCGCGGACGAGATCGAGGAGTGCCATCACCGGGGGCAGCCGGTGCTGGTCGGCACCATCAGCGTCGACGTTTCCGAGGTGGTCAGCCGCATGCTCCAGCGCCGGCGGATCCCGCACAATGTCCTCAATGCGAAGCACCATCAGCAGGAAGCCGAGATCGTGGCCAGGGCCGGTCAGCCGGGCGCCGTGACCATCGCCACCAACATGGCCGGACGCGGCACGGACATCAAGCTCGGACCGGGCGTGGTCTACCTGGATCGCAGCCTGATCGAGGACAAGGACCTCACCCTCAAGTCCATCCTCGACGTCGAGACTGTGCGCGGCAGGCTGAACCTGCCCTCTCCGCCGGAGGTCCCCCTGGCGCTGCGGGACCTCCTGGCCGAGCATCCCTGCGGCCTGCACGTGATCGGCAGCGAACGCCACGACGCCCGCCGCATCGACCGTCAGTTGCGCGGCCGCTGCAGCCGTCAGGGAGACCCGGGCTCGTCCCGGTTCTACGTCTCCCTGGAAGACAACCTGATGCGTCTGTTCGGTTCGGACCGGGTCGCGGGCATCATGGAGAAGCTGGGCTTGGAGGAGGGTGAGGAGTTGTCCCATCCCATCCTCAACCGCAGCATCGAGCGCGCTCAGCGCCGGGTGGAACAGCAGCACTTCGCCATCCGCAAGCGGACCCTGGAATACGACGATGTGATGAACAAGCAGCGGGAAACGGTCTACGGCCTGCGCCGGGACATCCTGACCACGGACTCGCCGCGGGACATGCTGGTGGACTTCATCTACACGACCCTCGCCGAGAAGGTGGAGGCGGCCTTTGCCGCGACCCCCCGCCACGAGAAGCCGGATCTGCGCGAAGTGGGACAATGGCTGACGCACACGTTTCCGATCGGTTTCCGGCAGGCGACCGCGGAGGGATCGGCCACGCCGGACGAGTTCAGCGCGGCGACCATGGAGCAGATCGAGGCTGCCTACGCCCTCAAGGAACGCGTCGAAAACCCGGAATCCCTGCGGCGCCTCGAACGCACCATCATGCTCGATGCCATCGACTCCCTCTACCAGGAACACCTCTATGCGATGGACTCCCTGCGGCAGGGCGTCCAACTCCGCTCCTACGGCCAGCGGGACCCCCTCGTGGAGTACAAGCAGGAAGCCTACGGCCTCTTCTCCCAGCTCATGGACAACATCCGCGAGCAGATCTGCTCCAACGTCTTCCGTTCGGCCACCACGGTGGAGGCTTTCCATGCCCTGTTCGCC
>JAFGRS010000142.1 GCA_016935045.1 Lentisphaeria bacterium
GAGGACGATCCATCCCCAACCCCCCCGAAAGCCGCTGCGCCGTGCCCCAGCCCCCGCCCAGGAACGGCACCGCAAAGGCGTCCCATCCGGAACGCCGCCCCCGCGGACGCAGATGCACCACCCACAGACGCCCGCCGCCGTCGAACAGGAGCTCGGCGCCCTCGCAACGCCCCCCGATGGGTGACGTGAGCAGGGGCTCGGGAGCTGCCAGGGAACCGTCCGTCCCAATCCGTGCCAGGATCAGCCGACGCTGGTTCGTGGCGCCGGTCCGGTAGCCCCCGCCGACGGCGTGCTCGTACGCCAGCCAGAGCTCGTCGCCGCGCGCCGCGAGGCGGGGATGACGGTCGATGCCCGGGGCCCGGGTGAGACGGGTCTCCGCGCCCCAGACCCCCTCGGCACTCCGCCGCCTCAGGAAAACGTCGTAGTTTCCATCCCGAAACGCATGCCAGGCCACGGCGATCTCCCCGCCGGCCAACAGGGCCAGAGAGGGCGCATACGCGCTCCCCGCCTCGCTGCTGAGGGGAATCACCTTCTCCCCCCGCCCACCCCTGCCGCTGTCGGCAAAGACGATCCGACGGGGGCCCGAACCGTTGGACTCCCAACAGGCCACCAGGCCGCCGGCCGACCAGGCCCCGCACGGCTTGATGTCGATCCCCCCCAGGGACGCCACCGGCACCGGCCTGGCCGGACCCGCCGCGCTCACGGCCACCCGGAACACGTCCCAGTCATCCTCCCGGACCTCCGCCGCGTACAACACCTCCACGCCGTCCGGACTCGACACCACGCGGGGATGCAGGATGTAGGTCCCCGGACCACCCGCGACCCGCCACTCACCCGCCCGGATGGGCTCCCCATCCCCTCCCGGGACCCAACGGGCCGTCATCAGCGAGTCGTTGCCGTCCGCAAACCGATTCCAGGCCAGGTACAGCGCCCCGTCCCCACCTGCGGCCATGGCCGGTTCGTCGTTGAAACTCGAACCGTCCGTCACCTGCACCAGCCCCGGCAGAACCGTCTCGTAGAGCGCGATGTCGTCGACCCACATGGCGCCGGGCGGCGCCCCGTGCGACGAAGGGACGATGAGTTGCAGCTGCAGGACTCCATCCCGGCCCGGCACGATGGGAACCGCGTACCGGGTCCAGGCGGCGGGAACATTCTCCCAGGCCTCGATCATCCGGCGGGCCTTCTCCCCCGGCGGCAACGCCCACAACACCAGCTTCGTACGCTTGGTCGCCCGGACCCAGATCTCGAACTCATACAGGTTCCGGGACGACACCTGCACATCCCGCGTCAGCTGCCAGTGACGATTCGGTTCGCTGACCTCCCCGAACAGGCACGCCTTGCCGCCGTGCGCCTCGCCCGCCTCCAACACGACGCGATGCCCCGTGTCCACCACCCATCCCGCCGTTCCCTCCTCGAAACCCCCGTTGCTGAGCAGGTTCTGCCGGGCGCCGCCGGGCACCGCCGCGCCGAGGCCAGGCAGGCAAGCCAACACAAGGACCCCCGTCCATCCGGCCCGCACTCGCCACCAGGACGCCATTCGGACACTCATCACCGCATCCTCCATGATGGCCCGCCGGAGGTTCTGTCGAAAAACCGCGCACCCATCCCAATCTAGCGCCAGCCGGGCCAGGGTACTACCCGGACGGGCAGGGACTCAGGGCTGTTTCAAGATCCGGCGAATCGCTTCCCGCCGCCACTGCCCTTGCGGCAGTGGAGCGCCGATTTGGGGTGAGGGAGCGTGGCCGCGCCCCCTCCCCGCACTCCGATCGGCGCTCCACCGGGACAAGCCCGGCGGCGGCGTTGGGATCTTGAAACCGCCCTGGCAGGGACTGCGTAATGCACCAGTCCAATCCGAGAACCGGCTCAGCAGGAGCTTCGGGCCGGGACGGATCGCCCCCACCCCGCCGCGGCCGGAAAACGGGGGGGGGACAACTCAGTCTTCGGGAGGCGGAGTTCCTTCCCGCTGCGGGGCGGATGCCTCGATGCGGTAGAGATGCGTTTTGGTGCGCACGATGAGGGCATCGTCCACCAGGGCCGGGGTCGCCATGCAACCCGTTTCCAGGCGGTTTTCGGCGATCACCGTGGGGGGATCGCCGCGGTCCAGCACCACGCCTTCGCCTTTGTCCCCGAAGACATAGATGCGGCCGGCCGCGCTTACGGGCGAGGCGAATGCGCGGCCCGCGATCTTCTTGCGCCACAGGAGGCGTCCGTCCCGGGCGTCCAACCACGATGCCACCCCGTTGTCGCTGACCATGAAGATACGGTCCCCCAGCACCAGCACCGAAGAGAGCTTCGGCACATTGGCTCGGGCCGTCCAGAGCACGTGACTCCGGGTCAGGTTGCCCGAGGCGGCGGCATCGAACCGCACGGACATCAGGACCGGGTCGAACCACCCCGTACCCAGCAGCAGGTTGCCCATCGCCGGCAGGGGCACCTGCGAGTTGTTGAACCCTTCGTGCTCGACATACCACAGCTCCCTGCCGGTGGCCGGATCGTAGCCGTAGAAACGACGTGCCGAGCAGCTCACCAGCACCTCCTTGCCACCCACCCGCAGCACGGATGGCGTCCCGTATGCCTTGCGCTGATCGAACGGCAGCTCCGCCAGCGCCGCGCTCCGGGGAGTCCGCCAGACCACCTCCCCGCTGCCCTTGGCAAGCGCCGCAATGTACTGCTCATCCGTCCCGTCACAGTCCAGGATCAACAGGTCCCCCCAGAGAATGGGGCTGGAACCGGCGCCCTCCTTGTGGTCCAGACGCAGCGCCTGACTCCGCCATGCCACGCTGCCGCTCTCCCCTTCGATACAGGCCGTGCCCATGTTGCCGAAGGAGACGTAGACGCGTCCCGACTCCGTCACCGGCGTCGGCGTCGCGTGCGAATTGACCGGGTTCGCGAAGTCCGGATGCTCCGGCGCGAAAACCTCGATGTCGTGTACCAATGCCCCGGTGGCCGCGTCCACCGCCAGGGCCCGCAGCGAGCGCCCCTCCTCCATGCCCGCCGTGACCCAGACCCGGGACCCTTCCAACACCGGCGAAGACCACCCCTTGCCCGGCAGCGCCGTCCGCCAGCGAATGTGCAGAGACTCCGACCACGAGACCGGCGGCGAACCGGATCCCAGACCCAATCCCCCCGCGCCGCGAAAACGATTCCACCACGACTCGTCCCCATGCACCCAGACAACCAGCGCCAGAAGCGACGAAACCGCACAGGCCCTTGCCATCAGCTCAACTCCGTCCGTCCGCGGCCGGGAATGCACCGACACCCCCACGCCCGTACTCTGATCGTCCCATACCTGCCTGGACCGCCCGCGGCCCCGCGGCCACCGAATCGTATCATTGCCTGGACCGCCAGCGGCCCCGCGGGCACCGAATCGTATCATTGCCTGGACCGCCCGCGGCCCCGCGGCCACCGACCGTCCCACGCAACGTAACCCCGCTTCCGCCGCAATTCCCCCCCCCGCCTGACACGCACACTCCGTGGACGGACCTCAGCGTCGGGGAATCGCCGCTCGGCCTTTCCCGCCGGAGCGCGATCCCTGCGCAGGCGGAAGAACGCCTCCCCCCCCCCGCGCTACAACAGCTGTTTTCCGGACACCGGACCAGCCGATACCCGGAGACCGGCCGCGCCACCCCATCACATCCCGCTGCGGCGGAACTGGCCCGGCGAGACGCCGAGGTGCCGTCGGAAGACCTTGCCGAAGTAATTCGGTTCGGCAAACCCCGATTCCAGGGCAATCTCCTTCACGCTCAGGTGCGTCTCCCGCAGCAGGCGCATTGCGGCCCGCACCTGGTGGTGGAGTCGGTAGGCCGCCGGAGTCATGCCCTGCTCCCGCCGGAAGAGACGACAGAAATAATACGGGCTGAGGCGGCAAAGGCGGGCCAGTGCCGCCACACCCAGCGGCGCCCCGACGTGCGTCCGGCAGTACGCCGCCGCGGCCGCCGTCGCCGCGGTCGCCCCCGCTGTCCCTCCGGGCGGCCCCGCCTGACTCAGCAGCCCCATCGCCAACGAGTAGGCCAATGCAGACGCCTCACACGCGGATACCTGCTGCCCCGAAAACGCCCACCGCAGGACATCCCCGGCAATCGTCGCCACCCAACTGCCTGCCCCCGGAGGCAGCACGGGACCCAGGCTCGACTCCACCTCCCCAACGACGCGCAGGATCTCCCGCCCCGTCAGACACACATAGACGAATTCCCAATGGTCCGCGTCCGGACAGACGCGGTAGCGGTGCGCGTGCGGGATCCGTACCACCATCGCCGCATCCGCCCCGACGTGCCAATCCCGTCCCTCCCAGGTGAGCAGACCGCAACCCGACGTCGTCCACTGGAACACCACGAACGGGGCCTGCCCCCGGGCCAGCCCG
Source organism: Lentisphaeria bacterium (assembly GCA_016935045.1). Lineage (GTDB taxonomy): Bacteria > Verrucomicrobiota > Lentisphaeria > Oligosphaerales > JAFGRS01 > JAFGRS01. The sequence continues at coordinate 4,361 of JAFGRS010000142.1, forward strand.
TCCCAGTCGTATCCCCGCCCCGTCGCACGCTGGAATCCGCAACTCGTCAGCATCGCATGCAGAGGGGGGCCGGTCCGCGGAAAGACAAACAGCCGGTTGCGGTAGCCGAACCTCAGGAACCGCTCCCGCCGGGAGCTCACGGCATGGCCATGCAGGGGCTCGTGATGCATGGCAACAAAGTACCCTATTGAGCAAGAAATCGCCATTTCAGCATTGCGGATGGCACCTATGGTGAGAGCAAGGAATCACCCGCATGGCCGCATCGGGGCCGCGGGGGGCGCCGGGATATGGGACCGGGACGAACGCAGGGAGCCGACCATGGGATGCAAGGTGGCCTTCATTGGTGCGGGCAGTGTGGGCTTCACCCGCAAGTTGACTCTGGATCTCCTCGGGGTCCCCGAGTTCTCGGACCTGGAATTCGCCTACATGGACATCAGCCGGCGGAACCTGGACATGGTCTACGAGCTGGTGCGGCGGGACATCCGGGCCAACGGCCTGAAGAAGGTGAAGCTGACGCGGACGCTGAACCGGCGCGCCGCGATCCGCGGCGCCAAGTACGTCATCAACGTGGCCCGTGTGGGCGGGCTCGACGCCTTTGCGCTGGATGTGGACATCCCGCTGAAATACGGCGTGGACCAGTGCGTGGGCGACACCCTCTGCGCCGGCGGCATCATGTACGGCCAACGGGGCATCCCCTTCATCCTCGGCGTCTGCCGGGATATTCAGGAGGTCGGCGCGCCCGACTGCATGCTGCTCAGCTACGGCAACCCCAACGCCATGCTGACCTGGGCAGCCAACCACTTCGGCGGCGTCCCCACGCTCGGACTCTGCCACGGCGTCGTCGGCGGTCACCGCCAAATCGCGAATGCCCTGGGAATCCCCGTCCAGGAACTCGACATCATCTGTGCCGGCATCAACCACCAGACCTGGTACATCTCCGTCAAACACAAGGGCGAAGACATGACCGGGCACATCCTCGCGGCCTACCTCAGGAACGACGCCCTGCGCCGCACCGAAAAGGTCCGCATCGACATGCTCCGGCGCTTCGGCTACTACAGCACCGAGTCCAACGGCCACCTCAGCGAGTATGTCCCCTGGTACCGCAAACGCCCCGACGAGATCCGGGACTGGATCGACCTCGGCTCCTGGATCAACGGCGAGACCGGCGGCTACCTGCGCGTCTGCACCGAGGGGCGCAATTGGTTCGAGACCGAGTTCCCCCGCTGGATGGAGGCCCCGGCGGCCCAGATCGGCCCCCATCACCGTGGCCACGAACACGGGTCCTATATCATCGAGGGACTCGAAACCGGCCGCGTCTACCGCGGCCACTTCAACGTCGTCAACAACGGCTGCATCGGCAACCTCCCCCGGGACGCCATTGTCGAGGTGCCGGGCTACGTCGACTACAATGGCGTCAACATCCCCCGCGTCGGCGATCTGCCCATGGGCTGCGCCGCCGTCTGCAACGCTTCCATCAACGTCCAGAGACTGGCCGTGCACGCGGCCGTACACGGCGACGACACCCTCCTGCGGCAGGCCTTCCTCATGGACCCGCTGACGGGCGCCGTCTGCACCCCCCCCGAAATCTGGCAGATGGTGGACGAAATGCTGGTGGCCCAGAAACAGTGGCTGCCCCAATATGGCGACGCCATCGCCACGGCCGAAACCCGCCTCGCCTCCGGCAACCTCCTGCCAACCCGCGACGGCTACCGCGGCGCCGCGCGACTCCACACCCGCAGCGTCGCCGAAATGGCCCGGGATCGAGCCGCGGCCAACAAGCAGGCCGGCGAGGCGGACAAGGCCCAGGAACGGCCCCCGGCCAAACCCTGAACTGCCGCCCCCACACCGTCCGTCGGGTCCGTTTCCCCTGCCCTACCCGCGCCTGCGGCGGGGGCTGCCGCCCCCTCCCCCTCCGTCGGGTCCGTTCGTGTCCATTTCCCCTTCCTGTAATGCCTCAGTCAAACCCGCGAATGCCCGCGCGGCCGCGAGCGTTCCATGCCCCCTGGAGCGCGAGCGTACCGCGAGCATCCC
>JAFGRS010000858.1 GCA_016935045.1 Lentisphaeria bacterium
CCAGTCCTTTGATGTACCGGGGGGGGCGCGATCCCGACGGATCGCGCCCCCCCCTCTTCTTTTTCTGTCTCCTTCCCGCGCCGGACCAGGCTGGACGCCGGCCGCGGCGTGGGTATCGATTCGGCCGATTCCCTCGGTCTCCCCCGCGGGTCCCGGCCCCCTGTCGGCGCCGCCTGAGGGCAGCGCCGGCCGGGATGCGGGGTCACGCCGGGGCGGCCGAGGCCCTGTAGCCGAGCCATATGCGCCCGTCTTCCCGGATGAGGCGCTGGGCGGCCGTGGGGCCGTCCTGGCCCTTGCGGTAGTTCGGGAACTGGTCGGGGGGGGGCTGCTCCTGGGCTTGGAGCAGGGGGGTCACGAAGGCCCAGGCTGCCTCGATGCTGTCGGACCGCCAGAAGAGTCCCGGCTTTCCCTGCAGGGTGTCCAGCACGACGCGGGCGTAGCTTTCGGCGGTCACGGGTCCGATGTCCCCGTAGGCGAAGTCGAGGTGCGTCTGGGTGATGTGGTCGCCGGCGCCGGGTTCCTGGGCATTGAAGGAGAGGCTGATCCCTTCCTCGGGCTGGATGCGCAGGAAAAGGGTGTTGGGCTGGACAGCCGCACAGGCTTCGCGGTTGCCCAGGACGCAGAGGGGCACGGAGCGGAAACGGATGACCACCTCGGTGACTTTGCGGCTCATGGCCTTGCCGCTGCGGAGGTAGAAGGGCACGCCCTGCCAGCGCCAGCTGTCCACGAAGACACGCAGGGCCGCAAAGGTGGGTGTGACGGAGCGCGGGTCCACACCCCGTTCGGCCCGGTAGCCATCGTACTGCCCGAAGACGAAGTCACCGGTCTCGGGAGTGCGCAGGGAGCGGAAAACGTCGTTCTTGCGGTCGCGGATGGACTCGCCGTCTCCCGCCAGGGGTGGGTCCATGGCCACCAGGGCCAGCACCTGCAGGACGTGGTTCTGGATCATGTCCCGCACCACTCCCGTTTCCTCGTAGTATGCCCCCCGGCCCTCGACGTCGAGGGCCTCGGCCGCCGTGATCTGGACGTGGTCGACGTGCTGTCGGTTCCAGAGGGGTTCGAAGATGGCATTGGTGAAGCGGAACACCATCAGGTTCCGCACCGTATCCTTGGCCAGGTAATGGTCGATGCGGTAGATCTGCGCCTCGTCGAAGACCGATCCCACCAGCCGGTTCACGCGGCGGGCGCTTTCGAGGTCGGTGCCGAAGGGTTTTTCCATCAGCACGCGATGGTGTCGCCCTGCCCTGCCGTGGACGGCGAAGGGGCTTTCGCCGAGACGTTGGATGACGGTCTCCGTGACGCTGGGGGGCAGGGCCAGGTAGAAGACCACGTTCTCCTGGCAGCGGCAGAGGCAGGTGGAGGCGATGCGCTGGTGCAGTCGTTCGTAATGCGCCGGATCGTCATAGGCGCCGGGCACATAATCGAGTCTGGCCACGAAGCGTTGCCACAGGGCGTTGTCGTCGCCGAGATCGATGCCGGGAAAACGCGCCGCAACCGCGTCCCGGGCCTGGGAACGCCACTGCTCCCGGGACAGGTCGGATCGGGCGGTGCCGATGACGCGGAGGGTTTCGGGGAGGAGGTCCTGCCGCTCCAAGTCGAAGAGTGCCGGCAGGAGCTTGCGTCGCGTCAAGTCGCCGGAAGCTCCGAAGACAAGCACCACGCAGGGGGCGTGTTCCAGGCCGCAGAGTGTTGCCATAGATCCATGCTTCCCCGTGGAGCCGTTGTGCGGCGGGCATCTTCACGGGGCGCAGACGCCTGCCGCAGGTAGTATAGTACCGTTTTTTGCCGGCCACGGTTCGGTGGCGGGACGGACGACGGGGGCAGCGCGACATCATGCAGGCATTCAGGCTCGACCCGACAGTCATGGCGGACTGGCAGATCGCGGAGGCCGCCGAAACGGCCATGAAACCCATCGCGCGGTTGGCGGCCGAACTGGGTCTGGAGGAAGCCGACCTGATTCCCATGGGCAGGCAGCTGGCGAAGATCGACCAGGGACGCGTCATGGCCAGGGTGGGCGGGCAGGCGCCGGGCAAGCTGGTGGATGTCACGGCCCTGACGCCGACGCCCCTGGGGGAGGGCAAGACGACCACCACCCTGGGCCTGATCCAGGGGCTTGGACGCCGTGGCCGGCGGGTGGTGGGCGCGATTCGCCAGCCCAGCGGGGGGCCGACGTTCAACATCAAGGGTTCGGCCGCGGGGGGTGGTCTGGCCCAGTGTCTGCCCATGGCGGAGTTCTCCATGGGACTGACGGGGGACATCGACCGCATTGCCAACGCGCACAACCTGGGGATGGTGGCGCTGACGGCGCGGCTGCAGCACGAGCGGAACTACGACGATGCGGCGTTGGCCGCGCGGGGGTTGCGGCGTCTGGACATGGATCCGGAGCGGGTGCAGTGGTCGTGGGTGATGGACTTCTGCGCCCAGTCCCTGCGCAGCATTCGCATGGGACGCGGCGGCCGCATGGACGGCTACGAGATGGACTCGGGGTTTGCGATCACGGTTTCGAGCGAGTTGATGGCCATCCTGGCGGTGGCCGAGGATCTGGCCGACATGCGGCGCCGGATCGGCCGCATCGTGGTGGGCTGCAGCCGTTCCGGGGCGCCCATCACCACGGCGGACCTCGAAGTGGACGGGGCCATGGCGGCCTGGATGGCGGCCACCATTCACCCGACCCTGATGCAGACCCTCGAAGGGCAGCCGGTCCTGGTGCATGCGGGCCCCTTCGCCAACATCGCCATCGGGCAGAGCTCGGTCATCGCCGACAGGATGGGCACCCGGCTGGCTGACTACCACGTGACGGAGAGCGGCTTCGGGGCGGACATCGGCTACGAGAAGTTCTGGAACCTCAAGTGCCGCTACTCCGGACTGCGGCCCGCCGCGGTCGTCATCGTGGCCACCGTCCGTGCCCTCAAGATGCACGGGGGGGGGCCGGCCGTGAAGCCGGGGCTCAAGCTGGACGAGGCCTATCGCCGGGAGCATCTCGGGCTGGTGGAAGCCGGCTGCGAAAACCTGATCGCGCACATCGAGATCGTGCGCCGCAGCGGGGTGCGCCCGGTGGTCTGCCTCAACCACTTTGCGACCGACACGGATGCGGAGACCGCTCTGGTGCGACGCGTGGCCGAGGCCCACGGGGCCCTGTTCGCCTCTTCCCGGCACTGGCTCGAAGGAGGCGAGGGCGCGATCGAGCTGGCGGCAGCCGTCGAGGCCGCCTGCGAAGCGCCGGGCGAATTCCGCTTCCTGTACTCCCTCGACCTGCCCCTCGAACAGCGGATCGAGCGCATCGCACGGGATGTCTACGGCGCCGCGGACGTGAGCTACAGCGAAACGGCAGCCCGAAAACTGCGCCTGCTGCAGGACGACGCCGCGTCCCTGGGGCTGGGGATCTGCATGGTCAAGACCCACCTCAGCCTGTCGCACGATCCGGAGAAGAAGGGGCGCCCGCGGGGATGGGTCCTGCCGATCCGTGACGTGTTGGTCTACCGTGGCGCCGGCCTGATCGTGCCGGTTGCGGGGGACATCAAGCTGATGCCGGGCACCGGTTCCGACCCGGCCTTCCGCCGCATCGACATCGACGTGGAGACGGGCCGGATCCGGGGGCTGTTCTAGCCCCGGCCGGGCGGCGCCGGCGCGGCGGCCGGCAGGAGTTGACGGAGCCGGGTCTCGGAGGCCCTGCGAACGACGTCGTGCAGGCTCTCCCCGTGCGCGTCCATGGTGACCACCGCCGGAAAGGCGGCCAGGTCGAGTTCCCAGACCGCCTCCGGGGCCCCGAACTGCTCGAGCATGTGCACGGCCCGCACGGCCCGCACGGCCGTCGCCAACACCTGGGCCGCGCCCCCCACGGCATGCAGGTACACGCAACCGTACCGGGCACAGGCAGCCAGGGTGGCCGGGCCGAGGCCCCCTTTGCCGATCACGGCGCGGAAGCGGAAGCGCCGGATGAGTTCGGCCATGTAGGGTTCCTCCCGCATGGAGGTGGTGGGGCCGGCCGCCGTGACGCGCCAACCGTTCCCCTCCGGGACAACCACCGGGCCACAGTGGTAGATCACCGCCTGCCGCAGGGAACAGGGCAGATCTCCGCCCCCGGCAAGGTAGGCGTGAACCGCGTCCCGGGCGCTGAAGACCGTCCCCGACAGGGAGACGCGGTCCTGCAGGCGCAGGGCACGCACCGCCTCTTCCGAAAGGGGGGTCAGCAGCCGTACCGATCTCATCCGCCGCCCTCCCCCGCCGCGGCCGCGGGACCCTTCCCTCCCGCGTCCGCCGCCTTCGCCGCGGGCACCGCCGACTCCTCGAAATGGTAGATCTCCTCGTCCTCCCGACAGAGGCCGAACTTCTCCCGGGCCACCCGCTCGATGGCCCGCGAATCCGTGCGCAGCTTGGTCAGCTCCCGGTTCAGCCGCTCGATCTCGCGAGCCTGTTCTTCGAGGCTCTGTTCGAGGCGCCGCAGGGACACGCGCGTCGCCCGGTTGTCCCGGTAGACCGGCCCCAGCCAGAGGCACGCAGCCACCGCAACGCAGATCCCGATCAGCAGAGCCAGTGCCGTTCGCGTCCTCATGGCTCCCTGCCCCGTGCTTCCCGGCTGCCTCAGTTCAGCATCACGTCGATGCGGATGGGGGACAGCCGCAGGCGGTTTCGGATCGTGTCCACGGCCACCAGGACCAGGGCCGCCTTGGCGCCGCTGTGACGGCCCTTCAGGGCTTCCTGCATGGCCTCGACCGTTGGTGTCTGCACGCCGTCCAGCTGCACGATGACGTCCCCCCGACGCACCATGTCTCCCCAGCGCCCCCGGCGTTTCTCGAAATCGCTTTCGGGATAGACTTCGCTGATGGCGAGGCCCTTGAGGTCATCGGGCAGGCCGAGGGCCTGGCGCAACGCCTGGGTGAGGGGCTGGACGCGCACCCCCAGCCGCCGGCGGATCAGGACCTCGGCCGGCATGAGCTCGATCGGGAGCGTCAGTCGGCGCCCGTCCGCCAGCTTCAGGCGCAGCGTCTCCCCCGGCCGCAGGCGGAAGAGGATGCGCCCCACATCCACGGCCCGGGAGACCTTCCGGTCGGCGCACTCCAGCACCACGTCCCCGGGCTTCAGCCCGGCCCGGGCGGCAGGACTGTCCTCCCACACCTCCGCCACCGTCGCACGCACGCCCTCGGCGTCCACCACGGTCTCCGTAAAGAAGCCGCAGTAGCCATCCGAGAAGCACCTGGGCGCCAGCCAGCGGCTGAGGACCCCCTCGATGCGCCGCAGAGGGATGGCGAAACCGATGCCCTCCGCGTCGCGCCGGATCGCCAGGTTGATGCCGATCAGGTCCCCGTCCAGGTTGATCAGCGGCCCGCCGCTGTTGCCGGGGTTGATGGCCGCATCCGTCTGCAGAATGTCGTTGAACACAACGTCGCCCTCCCGCAGACTCCGGTTCCTGGCGCTCAGCACCCCCTGCGCGACACTGTGTTCCAGGCCGAAGGGATTGCCCACCGCGACGACTGTCTCGCCCAGGTAGAGGTCGTCCGGCAAGGCAAAACCCACGGCCTGCAGGGGGGCAGCGTCCGGCTCCAGTTCGAGGGACAGCAGACACAGGTCGTTGTCCACGTCGTAGGCCACCACCGAGGCCCCGTGGACCTCCCCGTTCCACAGCCGCACCAGCACGCTCGAGGCCCGCTGGATGACGTGGTAGTTCGTCAGCGCCAGGCCGGTGTCGTCCACCAGAATGCCGCTGCCCAGGGGAATGGACTCCGTCAGGGTGCGGAAATGCGGCGCGAAGAAGTTGTTGAAGAACGACTCGAAGGGATCCGCCACCCGCACCACCCGCTCGGTGCTGATGTTGATCACCGACGGCATCGTCCGCTGCACCGCCCTGACCACCGGGGTCTGCCGCGCCGCGGATGCTGCGGCAGACCCCAGAGAGGCACAGACAAACCATAGAAAAACAGCTATTCTTGCCAGCTTTTTCCTTGACATGCGACGCCTTATATACTATCTTTAGGAAGATTGAACGGAGAACGGAGAACCACGATGTCTGCAACGGATGCCATGGGCGGCGATCTGCTTTCGGATCTGGCGCGGTCCTGGTATGCACCTCTTCGCGAAGCGGTCAGGCGCCGTGCCGCGGCCGACCATCTCTGTGAACATACCGAGGCGGCCGGCGGGTGTCAATTCGGGGAGCGGTTTTTGCAGATTGTGTGGAACGAGCAGCGTCTGTCGGGTCCGCTGTCGACGACGGCCGGGCAGCGCCTGGAGGTACTGTCGCCGGGGACGTGGAATGTGTCTTCCGGCGCGGACTTCCAGCATGCGGTGGTACGGCTTGACGGGGAGGTCCGTCGGGGGCCGGTGGAGGTGCACCGGGAGGCAGCGGACTGGTACCGTCACGGTCACGACCGGGACCCGGCCTATGCCGAAGTGGTCCTGCACGTGGTCTGGCGTCAGGGCGGGGGGGAGCCCCTTCCTGCCGGGATTCCCTGCCTGGAACTGGAACCCCATCTTGCGCAGCCTCTTCGGGCCCTTCTGGGGGAGTTGAACGCGGCGGTGTATCCCTATGCGCGGCAGGTTGCTCCGGGGCATTGCGCGGTCCGCTGGGCGATGACCGGGGACGGTGCGGTTCAGGGGCTGCTGCGGACGGCGGCTCTGGCGCGTTTCGAGGAGAAATCGATGCGGCTGCGGCGGCGGGCGGTCGCCGTGGGCACGGAACAGATGCTGTACGAAGCCCTCTTCGACGTGCTGGGGTACGTGGTGCACCGCGGGGCTTTCGGGACCTTGGCGCGGGAGGTCCCCCTGGAGGCATTGCGGCAGCTTCCGGACGCCGCCGCCCGCGAGGCGATGCTGTTCGGGGCCGCGGGGTTGCTGCCGGATCCGAGCACTCCCGACATCCTGCCGGAGTGGCGGGGCCGGCTGCGTCTGCTGTGGGATGGCTGGTGGCGGACGGGGGGCAGGCAGATCGGTCTGCGCTGGGCGCGCTCGGGGTCGAGGCCCCTCAACAGCCCGGAGCGCCGTCTGGCGGCGGGTTGCCTCTGGCTGGAAGCGTGCGGGCTGGCGCCGGCCACCCACGTCCTGGCGATTGCCCGGAGTGCGGCGTCTCCCCGTGAGGTCCTCCAGCGGTTGCGGCTGGACCTCCCGGGGCGCCCGGAATGGGAACAGACCCAGGACTTCCGACACCGGCTTGTCCGCCCCGCGGGCCTGCTGGGGCGGGCCCGGGCCGATGACCTGGTGATCAACGTGCTGCTGCCCTTTGTGCATGCCTCGGCCCAGGGCGCCGGGGACGAGGCCCGGGCCGCTGTCGCCCGGGATGCGTACCTGTCCGCACCCCGTCTGCAGTCCAATCGCAAGCTGGTCGAGGCGGTGCACCGTTTCCTGGTGCCCCCGAGCCGCTCCCGGGACGTTCTGCGCCACGCCGCCGACCAGCAGGGGCTGCTCGAGCTGTACCGCTGTTTCTGCCTGGCTCTGGACGGCGACTGCCGGGCGTGTCCGTTTGCCGCGGAACACGCGTTTGAAGACTTCCTTTTGCGCAGTATGGTTTGAGGCCGGCTTTCCTTCCACCGGATGGCACGTTGCGGTACCCGGAAGTCTCTGTGTCTGGATGTTGCGATGAAATATGCCGTTCTGGGTGACATACACGCCAACCTCGAGGCCTTGACGGCCGTCCTCGAAGAGGCAGAGCGCCTCGAAGTGGGTCGATTCCTCTGCATTGGCGACATCGTGGGCTACAATGCCAATCCCAGGGAGTGCCTCGAAGCGGTGCGGGGACTGGATCTGGAGGTCGTCACCAAGGGGAACCACGACGAACAGGCCAGTTCGGACATGGAACTGGTGGGGTTCAATCCCCAGGCGGCGCGGGCCATCGAGTGGACCCGGGAGCAGCTGACGGACGAGGACCGGGTGTGGCTGGCGGGGCTGCCCTACCGGCAGACGATCGGCTCGCGCATCACGGTGGTGCATGCGACCCTGGACATGCCGCACATGTGGGGGTACGTGTTCGACAAGTTCAGTGCCGAGGTGTCGCTGGGATACCAGTTCACCCAGATCTGTTTCTTCGGTCACACGCACGTCCCGCTGGCGTTCGTCAAACACGGCATGGTCACGGGCGGGCGCTACGAGGAGGTCCGCATCCAGCCCAACCACAAGTACCTCATCAACGTCGGCAGTGTGGGACAACCCCGCGACGGCGATCCCAGGGCCTCGTTCGTAACCTATTCGCCGGATGACCGTTTGGTGCAGCTCCATCGCGTGGACTACGACGTCGCCACTGCCCAGGGCAAGATCACCAAGGCCGGTCTGCCCGAACGTCTCGCCCAGCGCCTTGCCTATGGACGGTGACC
>JAFGRS010000859.1 GCA_016935045.1 Lentisphaeria bacterium
CCCTTGGAACAGCCTTCTACGAGGGTAGCGCATTGCGCCTCGTACGGGTCTGGGGAGAGGGACCTACGGAGCTGACATGCGCCCCGCGCACCCGGTTGTCGTGGACGCATCGAGCGACACGGGATACATTTGGGCATGCGGGATGTCGTGGGAGGGAGCAGCGGATCGATCGACATGGAACGTTGTGCACACAGGGGCCTCTCTATGGCGCCTCCGGGCGGGCGGCTGTCTTGCCTGCCGCGGCGGTCGGCGCTGGGCCTCCCGCGGGGATTCCCTGGCCGTCTCCGTGCCGGGCTGCTGTGGCTGGCGTGTTGCTGTGTGTGTGGGACCCGTGCGGCTCCCGCGGCGGAGGAGGGGGCAGAGCCGATTTCGGCGGCGCCCCCGTTTGTGCTGGAGGAGGTCCTGCAGCGGATGGATGATCTCTACCGGTCGGCATCCAGCACGGCCCGGATCGAGATGGTGATCGTGAAGGCCCGCGTCACCCGCACCATGACCATGAAGGCCTGGTCTCGGGGCACGGAGCGTTCCCTGATTCTCGTCACCGATCCGCCAAGGGAACAGGGTTTCGCCACCCTGAAGGTCGACCAGAACCTGTGGAGCTATCAGCCCCGCATCCGGCGCACCATCCGCGTTCCCCCTTCCATGATGCTCAGTTCCTGGATGGGGAGCGATTTCACCCACGACGACATGGTGCGCGAGTTCCGCCTGTCCCGGGACTACGATGGGCGCCTGCTCGGGCGGGCGGAGGACGGGCGCGGCTGGGAGGTGGAGCTGGCCGCCAAACCCGACCTGGTGGGGCTCTGGCTGCGCATCGTCTACACGGTCAACGAGGATGGGTCGCTGCCCCTCGGGGCACGCTACTACGACCGCCGGGACCGCCTGGCACGGATCCTGGTCTTTGACGAGGTGAGGGAGCTGGATGGCCGGGGGCTGCCGGCGCACATGCTGCTGCAGCCCGTGGACCGGGACGGCAGACCCATCCCGGACCAGCGCACCGAGCTGCGCTACCTCGAACTGGACCTCGACGCGGAGGTGCCCGACAGCATGTTCAGCCTCTCCGCGCTCGAACGGGTGCGCTGAGCAGGACACGGCCACCCGCCGGCTGGAGAGTTGCCAATCGTCCTGTGCCTGGACCGCCCGGGCCTGCCTGTGCGGACACGCAGACAGGGCCTCGCGGGCACAGACCCGGGAATACAGACAGTTCCGAGACGATCCGTATGACGGGAACCCTGACGATCTGCCTGAGAGACCTCTTCCGGAACCGCCGGCGCACACTGCTTGTGGTTGGGGCCGTCGCCCTGGGCCAGGCCGCGGTGGTCTTCGTGAACGGCATGATGGCGGGGTTTTTCCGGGACATCCAAAGGCTGATCACCGGTCCCCTGGTGGGTCATGTCCAGGTGCATCAGCCGGAATGGCGCACGGAGCGCGCCGTCGACCTGGCCATGGACGACATGACGGCACGGCTGCGGCAGGTGCAGGGTGTGCCCGGGGTCCTCCAGGTCAGCCGTCGTCTCTATGCCGCCGCCCTGGCGGCCAGCAGCGGCGTTCCCGGCGAAGCCGCCGTTGCCGAGCCGGCCATCGTGATGGGGGTCGACGCGGATTCGGAACGGGTGCCCGGCGGTCTGCTCGAAGGGCTTCCCCGGGACGAGTGTCCCGAGGGCGCCCGGGTCCTGGTGGGTCGGGTCCTTGCCACGCGCCTGGATCTGCGTCCGGGGGACGAACTGGCCCTGATCGGGCAGGATGCGGACGGGTTTCCGGCGGCGGACCTCTTCACCGTCACGGGCCGGCTGGCGACGAACGTCGACATGATCAACCGCATGGGCGTGGTCATGGATGTCCAGCGGGCGGGGAGTTTTCTGGCCCTGCCCGACCATGCGCACGAAGTCGTCCTGTGGACCGATTCCCCGCACCGTGCCGGGGAACTGGCCCGGGCCCTGCGGAGGCTGCCGGCGCTGCACGGCCTCGAAGTCCTCTCCTGGCGCGAAGCCGTACCCGAACTGGTGCGCCTGCTGGACATGAAGGGGTTGTTTGACCTGATCTTCGTCTGCGTGGTGCTTCTGGCCGCGGCCGCCGGCATCGCGAACACCGCCATGATGTCGACCTTCGAACGCCGGCGCGAATTCGGCGCCCTGCTCGCCATCGGCGCCAGGCCCTTGCGCATCGTGCTCATGGTCATCCTCGAGGCCGTGTTCCTGGGGCTCGCGGGCGTGGTTCTCGGGAGCACGGTCGGGGCAGGGCTGGTTCTGATCACGGGACGTACCGGCATCAACTACGCGGCCCTGGCGGGGAGCGAGGCCATCGAGACCTCGTTCCGGGGGCTCTCCTTCTCCTCGGTGACCCATCCCGTCTTCGAATGGCGCCAGGTGGCGTACGGCTTCGGCGTCATCCTCGCCACTTCGGTGCTGGCCTCCCTCTGGCCCGCGGTGTTCGCGGCGCGTCTCGAACCTACGGAGGTGCTCCGCAGATGATCGGGGGCGTGACCTGCCGCTATGCCTTCCGGGACCTGTGCCGGCATCGTATCCGCACCGCTATCATGGTCGGGGGCATCGCCGTGGCGTGTGCCGTGGCGGAGTTCGCGGGTTCCTATCGCCGCGGCGCTCTGGACATGCAGGTCCGGGCCGTGGCGGGGAGCGGCACGGGGCATCTGGTGGTAGTACCGGAGGCATGGCCGGAGACGCGCGAGGTGTCGTTGCGCGTGCGTGACCCGCGCAGGGTCGAAGTCCTGGCGCGGGGCCTGCCGGGGGTGGCGGCGGCGATGCCGCGGGCCAGGACGGGGGCCGTACTCGCCTTCGGCAACCGCAGTGCCGTGGTCCAGCTCACGGGAGTGTCCCCCGCCGACGAGTTCCGGGGCAATCGGATGGTGTGGAAGAGCCGTATCGAAGGTCGTTATCTGCAGGCCGCGGAAACCGGGGCGGTGGTGCTCGGGGCGTCCCTGGCCGAGCGCCTGGACGCGCGCCTGGACGACGATCTGGTGGTGAGTACGGCCGGGGTCGCGGGAATCACGGGCGCCATGGTGCACGTCGTGGGGATCCTGGCCACCGGCGGCGGGGAAGTGGATGCGCAGTTCGCCCACGTCACCCTGGAACAGCTCGAGGAACTGACCGGGTTGCCGGGACCTGCCGAAGTCTCCCTCCTCCTCGATGACCACCGCGCCGCCGCCGCCGCGCGGCAGCGCCTGGCCGCCGGCCTGCCTGCGGGGAACGTCGTGGTCACCTGGAAGGAGATCATGCCCGAAATGGCCGCCGGGGCCGACAGCGACGCCGCCTTCTCGCGCCTGGTGATCGGGGTCATCATGCTGGTCGTGGCCATGGGGATCACGGCGGCCCAGGTCACCTCGATCCTGGAACGCCGGCGCGAGCTGGCCGTGCTCTGCGCCCTGGGCATGCGTGCGCCACGGGTCGTGATCGTGGTGGTGATGCAGGGCCTGATCCTGGGAGTGGCCGGCGGGCTTGCCTCCCTGCCCCTCGGGTTGCCCTCGGCCTGGTACCTGGCCACCCGCGGCATCCCGCTGACGGCGTTTCTGGGCGACGACCTCTCCGTCGGCAGCATCCTGCTGGACCCCGTGCTCTACGGCGAGTTCTCCCTGCGTCTGGTGGTCGAGGGCATGGCGCTGGCCGCGACCGCGGCGACCCTGGCGGCAATCTATCCCGCCTGGATCGCCACCCGAGTCGACCCGGCCGAAGCCATGAGGAGACGATGAGATGGGGATGAGCCGGGAGAAGGACCTTATCCGGGCCGAGGACCTGACGAAGGTCTACCAGGTCGGGGCGGTGACCACCCGCGCCCTCGATGCGGTCTCCCTGAGCGTGGCGGCCGGGGAATTCACCGCCGTGGTGGGCCCTTCCGGCAGCGGCAAGACCACCCTCCTGAACCTGATCGGCGCCCTGGACGCACCGACCGGCGGCAGGCTGCGGGTCCTGGGACATGACATGACGGCCCTCAGCCGCCGACACCGGGCCGACCTGCGCCTGCACCACATCGGCTTCGTGTTCCAGTCCTACAACCTCATGGACGTGCTGACCGCCCGCGAGAACGTGGAATTCGTGCTCGAACTCCAGGGCGTCGCCCGCGCCGAGCGCCGCGAACGCGCCCTGGCCGTGCTGGGCGACCTGGGGCTCGGGGCGTTGGCCGACAGGCGTCCCACCCAGCTCTCCGGGGGCCAGCAGCAGCGCGTCGCGGTGGCCCGGGCCGTGGCCTCGCGCCCGAGTCTCGTGCTGGCCGACGAGCCCACCGCGAACCTGGATGGAGAGAATGCCGAGGCACTCATCGAGATGATGGCGAGGCTGCGCCGGGAACGCGGCACGACGTTCGTCTTCTCGACCCACGACCCGAGGGTGATCCGCCACGCCGCCCGGGTCATTACCCTCAGCGACGGACGGGTGGTGGCCGATGGACCCGGCCCCCCGAATCCCGGAGGCGCCGAGCCGTGAACCGCGCCTTGCACCAACATCCGGCTGCCCGCATCCCGGCGGCGGGGCCCCGGCGGTATGCACGGAGCGTGGCCGCGGCGCTCCTCGGCGTCAGCCTGGCCGCGGGTCGGGAACTCCCTTCGCCCGAGATCGCCGGCGGCCCCCGCCTGGCGCTCAATTCGTCGGCCACGGCGGCCGCGGTCTGGCCCGAGGGCGGCGACGACGTGCTCTCCCTTCGCCTCCGGTCGGCGCTGGTGATGGACTGGCCGGACCTGCACCTGGAACTCGCGGGGGACCTGCACGGGGTCCACGGAGACCCCATGGGCCTGGCGGGAGTCGGCTTCGCGGGCATGGGAGCCGCCGGGGCCGGCTACCGGCTGTGGGATGGGACGGAGGAGATGGGAGAAGAGACTGCCGAGGCCCTCTGGAGCGTCGCCCTGGATCGTGCCTGGATGGAATTCCACCTGGGCCAGGGCCGCCGCCTGCGGATCGGACGTCAGGCGGTGGGACTCGGGCGCGGCGTGCTGTTCAGCGCCGTGGATGTCTTCGCCCCGTTCTCCGCCCTCGACGTGGACCGGGAGTGGCGTGTCGGCGTCGATGCCCTGCGGCTGGAATGGCCTCTGGGAGACCTCTGGTCGGCGGAAGTGCTTGCCCTGGGGGCGGAATCCTGGCACGGCAGCGCCTTCCTGGGCCGGTTGAGGGGGTATTGGGATCGCTACGATGCGGAGATCCTGGCCGGCAGGCGCGGCAGGGACACCATGCTGGCGCTGGTGGGATCGGCGGCCGTGGCCGGGGCCGAAGTCCACGCCGAAGCGGCGTTCTACGACACCGATGGCGGCGGCAGAGGATGGCTGGCCACCCCCGAGGGCTGGGTGACGCAGACCCTCCTGGGCGCGTCCTACACCTTCGCGGTCGGCAACGGCCTGACCCTGCTGGCCGAACACCACTTCAACGGCTTCGGAGAGGAGGATGTGGCCCAGGCCTGGGCCCTGCTGGCACTGCGCCCCTCCTACCGGGAACGCCTGCAACGCGGCGACATGCGCGTCCTGGGACGGCACGGTATCGCCGTCCAGGCGACCTACGCGTTCTCCGTGAACGGGGAGGGAGCCGTCCGCTGGGTGCTCAACGCGGAGGATGGCTCCGGGGCCGTCACGCCCTTTCTGGCCTGGCAGGTGGGCCAACGCACCTCCGTCCTCCTCAGCCTGGCCATCCCCCATGGCCCCGGCGCCGGACGCTTCGGCGTCCCCCGCAGCGAGTATGGCGACGTACCCCTGACCGCCATGGCCCAGGTCCGCGTCTACGATTGATGCCAGTCGTCCCGTCTGGATCTGGACCGCCCGCGGCCTCGCGGGCACTCCGGACGGTTTTCCGGTCCGTCCCGGGATCGGGATGTCCGGAAAACGGGTGAGGCCGGCAGCGGCCTGGGGGGCTGTTTTCCGGTCAGACGGGCGATTCGCGCGTCTCTGTGGAGAATTCGTCGTTTCTGCTCTTCGCGCGTTGTCCCTGCGTTCTCCTCTGTCTGTTCGGAGGTATGGTAGTTTCCCGGCAAGGTGTTTTCGCGCGTTGGGAATCATCAAACCGGCGAGGGCAGCTCCCCTTGCCCGGTGGAGGTCCGCTGCCATGTCCAACGAACGGTTCGGTCGTTTTCGCGTGTCTCCCGCGGGGCCCTTCGAGGCGGGTTCCCACGCGACGCTGGTGTTCACCTACACCGTCGGCGAGGCCGGGCTGCGCCGCGGCGGGCGCCTCCGCATCGCCACCCCGAACATGGGTTGGGGCGAGCCCCTGGTGCTCTGTCCCAATCCCCTGGGGGAGTTGGTCCGCGGCCCCCGGCGTACGCACAACCCCTGGAAACGTCTGAACACGACCTTCCGGGTGCGGACGTCGACCTCCGCCTGGGTGCGGATGTGGGCCGAGGAACGCTGGTGCCACCCGGCCGCCGTGGCCGACCGGCCGGGATGGGAATGGGTCTGCCGGGCGCACCAGTGGCGCTGGTGGATCAACGCCGACGTCGAGGTGGAGGACTTCCAGCCGGGGGATGAGATCGAGATCACCTACGGCGACACGGAGGAAGACCCCTTCGGCGTGCGGGTGCAGCCCTTTCCGGAATCCCCGGCCCGGCCCTTCGTGTGCGTGGTGGACGTCGACGGGGACGAGGAACTGCGGGAAGTGGCCGGCTCTCCCGTCTACCCGATCGTGGTCTCCGGTCCCCCGCAGGTGGTGACGGCGGTCGTGCCCTCCCTCGCCCGCCCGGGCGAAGGCGTGGTCCTGCGCGCCAGCGTGCTGGACCGGAACCTGACCCATCCCGAGCCGCGCTACGAGGGTCCGGCGGCAGCTGTGGTGGAAGGGCCATTCGAGGCGCGAGGGGATGCTGTCGGGCGGGACGGCGACGCATGGGTGTTCCCCGGTCTCCGGGCCGCGGCAGAGGGGGTGGCCAGGGCGCGGGTGCGAACGTCCGTGGGGGAGGGCGTCAGCAACCCGGCGCTCGTGACCGCCGAGGAAACCGACCACCTGTATTGGGGTGACCTGCACGCCCAGTGCACCTACCACCAGTGGAACCCGCGGGAAGGCCGAGGGGACTCGACCCGCACCCCGGCCGAACTCTACCAGTATGCCCGGGAGTGCAGCCTGCTCGACTTCACGGCCATGGCCAACAGCGGCTGCCCGAGCCCGGCCAACCCCGGTTGGCAGGAGTCCCAGCAGGCCACGATCGATTTCCACCAGCCCGGCCGTTTCGTCACCTTCAAGGCCTGGGAGTGCGGCATGGGCGTGCAGGGCGACCGGTGCCTGATCTACCGGGACGCCGACATCGAGCCCAACTTCCCCATCCCCCGCCGGGACGAGCATGCCCCCACCAACGCCCATGCCCTGCTGCGGTTCTGCCGCGAGTGCGGACACCGCATCATCACCAGCAACCATTCCTTCATGAAGTACATGGACTGGAGCGTCTTCGACCCGGAGATCGACCGCATCGTCGAGGTCTACTCGTGCTGGGGATCCTACGAATCCCGGGAAGACAACCCGCTGAACTCCAAACGGCGACCGCGACGCCAGAGCCTCATGTACATGCTCGGTCTGGGATACACCCCGGGCATCGTCGCGGCCGGAGACAGCCACGTCGGCTATCCCGGTCGATCCCTCATGTACGGCGATCCCTATTGGTGCCAGAACTGGAAAGCAGGCCTGGCCGCCGTCTATGCCCCGGCTCTGACCCGGGAGGCGATCTGGGACGCGCTCTACCACCGGGCCTGCTACGGCACCACCGGCGCCCGCATCGTCCTGCGCTTCCACCTGAACGGGGCGCGCATGGGAAGTGTCCTCGAATACCCCGCCGCTGACGAGCGTCTGCGGCGGCGCCGCCTCGCCGTCAGCGTGTGCGGCACCGAGCTGATCCGCCGCGTGGACATCCTCCACAACAACGCCGTGCTTACCTCAATGACCCCCCGGGACGACCGCGTGACCTTCGTCCACGAACATGCGACGCCCGCCCCGCCCACGACCCGGGACTGGTACTACGTACGGGTGTTCCAGGCGGACGGCAACGCAGCCTGGTCCAGCCCCATCTGGATCGGGCCGAGCGGCGTGACCGCACCGTCCCCTTCCCTGGGAGAGTGAGACAACGGCGCGCGCACGGGGAACGCCCGGAGGAGATGCGCTGGAGCCCGCCGCCTGCCTGTGCGTCGCACGCAGACAGGTCCTCGGCGGTATGCCCC
>JAFGRS010000860.1 GCA_016935045.1 Lentisphaeria bacterium
CTTGGAACAGCCTTCTACGAGGGTAGCGCATTGCGCCTCGTACGGGTCTGGGGAGAGGGACCTACGGAGCTGACATGCGCCCGGTTCCCGGGCGGTGGGTTGTTCCGCTGGGGGTCCGGTTGTATGTTCGTCTGGGTGGCTCCGCGGCGGTCGACCGTGTGCGGGCGGGGCGGTCGGCAGGGTCGGCGGCGGGTGCCGCGGCGCGCGTCCGAGGGGAAAGGGAGCGGTTTTCGGCGGGGTGCAGCGGAGAACGGGCAGCCCGATCCGGCGCAGGTGGAAAGGCGGCATGCAATGAGGCGGCAATGGCTGGCTTGGGGAGGCTGTGCGGCGATGGCAATGACCGGTTCTTCGAGGTGTGCCGCCGCGACGGCGGAGACGCAGGGGTGGTTTCCCTTCGTCATGCGGGGAACGGATGTGGCTGCCGATTCCCCGGTCGACGTTTCCTTTCTGAACCGGGGTGCGGCGGACCGTCGCATCGCGGTCCGTTCGGGTCAGTTCGTGACCGATGACGGCCGGCGGGTGCGTTTTCTGGGCACCAACGTGACCTTTTCCGGGGCGTTCCCCGAGAAGGACCAAGCCCCGGCCATCGCCCGTCGCCTGGCGCAACTGGGCTTCAACGTCGTGCGCTTTCACCACATGGATGCGCGGGACATCTGGCTTCCCGGGCAGAAGGAACTGGACCCGCAGAAACTGGACCGCCTGGACTGGTTCCTTGCCCAGTTGAAGCAGAACGGCGTCTACAGCAACATCAACCTGCACGTGTCGCGCACGTACCCCGGGCTGGCCGAGTCCGGGCTCCCACGCACGTTCCGCTATGGGAAGATCCTCGACATCTACTACGAACCCTACATCCTGCTGCAGGAGCAGTACGCCCGGGATCTCCTCGACCGCGTCAATCCCTATACCGGCCTCAAACTGAGCCAGGATCCCGCCATCGCCTTCGTCGAACTCAACAACGAAAACACCCTGCTGCAGCTCGGCCCCAGTCAACTCGCCGAACTCACCGAGCCCGACATCCGCAATGCCCTCCGGGACGCCTGGCGCGCGTGGCTGCGTCGTCGCTATGCCAACCTGGAGGCCCTCGAAGCGGCCTGGAATGTCGGCGAGCACCCCCTCGGCGACGAGATGCTGCGCAACCGGACCTTCGCCGGGGATCTCGAGGAGTGGACCCTCGAGGGGGCCGCTCCGGGGGTCTGCGCCATGGCGCGGGACGGTGACGGCGGGGTGCACATTCGCGTCGAGCAGCCCGGCAAGGTGGCCTGGGCCTACCAACTGCACCAGCTCGATGTTCCCTTCGAGGAGGGCCTGACCTACACCATCCGCCTGCGCGGCCGCAGCGATCCGCCCCGTGCGGTCAGTGTCAGCCTGCGCTATGCCGAGGCCCCGTGGACGGTCCTCAGCGGCAGTCACAGTGTGGCCCTGACCCCGCAATGGCAGGAGCACGTGGTGGTCTGCCGCGTCGCCGGCCTGCGGCAGGGGGTGCGTCTGCGCTTCAGTCTGAACCTGGGGGATGCGGTGGGGGAGGTGTGGTTTGCCGAACCGTCCCTGCGCCCGGGCCGGGAGTTGTTTGCGACTGCCGGCGTGGCCGGGCTGGACGGCATGGATCTGCCCGCCGGGGGCACGCCGCCCAAGGGCTGGGGGGATTTCCGGCGCTGCCTGGTGGAACTCGAGCAGGCGTATGTCCGCCGGCTGACGGCCCTGCTCAAGGACCGGCTCGGGGTGCGCGCCCTGGTGGTGGACACACAGGCCAGCTACGGCAATCTCTGCGGACTCCAACGCGAGGCATCCCTCTGCGACTACATCGACATGCACGCCTACTGGCAGCATCCTCACTTCCCCAACCGGCCCTGGGATGCGGCCGACTGGACGATCGGCAACACCAGCATGGTGGCCGATCCGCGCGGCGGCACCTTGGCGCGATTGGCTGCCTACCGGCATGCCGGAATGCCCTTCTCCGTCAGCGAGTACAATCACCCCGCCCCCAACGACCACGCCGCGGAGTTGTTCCCCCTGCTCGCCGCCTTTGCCGCCTACCAGGACTGGGATGCCCTGTACCAGTTCTCCTACTGCAACAACGACTCGGCCTACGGGTCGGCGCGCATCGGGGGGTACTTCGAGCTGGTGCATCACGCCGCCCAGTTGGTCTTTGCCCCTCTCGCCGCTCTGGTTTTCCGTCAGGAACTGCTTGCGCCCGGCGCTCCCGCCACGGTGCTGGCCGTAGCGCCCGCCGCCATCGACGCCCACCTCGACACCGGTTTCCCGGCCCTGGAGCGCGTGGCGGCAGCCGACGCGGTATCACCCCGCTCCCTGCTGGGGCGTCCCTTTGCCGTGCGCCTGGACCCGGATGCTCCGGCCCCCGCCGGAGGGGCGCCGGACGGTGCCGAGACCGCGGCAGGGCTCCTCATCGATGCCGGAGGTCTGCGCTGGGAGACCGGGGAACAGGCCCGTTTCACGGTCACGGCGCCGGCGGTAAGAATGGCATTGGGGCGGATCGGAGGTCAGCAGCTGACCCTCGGCGATGTGACTCTCCGGCTGGACCTCCCCGAGGGCGTCTGGGCCTGCGTGGCACTGGTTGCCGCCGACAGCCGCCCCCTGGACCGGTCCGGACGCATGCTGCTTGCCGTGGTCACCCGCGCCGAGAACAGCGGCATGACCTGGGATGAGCAGCGGCGTTCCGTGGGCCGCAACTGGGGCGGCGAACCGGTGCTGGCCGAGGGCATTCCCTTCGAACTCAGGGGCCCGGGCCCGGCGCCGCGGGCCTTCGCCCTCGATGCCAAGGGGGAACGGGACGGGGCCCTGCCGGTCGAGACCGACGCCGCGGGGTGGCGGCTGCGCGTGCCCGAGCCCGTCCGCACGCTGTGGTATGCCCTCGAACGCCCATAGCCTCAGACATCCTGATCCGGCGGGAAATGGCACGCGGCATCTCCGCATGCCGCGGCGAAGTGCTCGCGAACGGAAATACGGTGACGTTGGTGGGAGCGCCGGCGGAGGCAGCGTGCACCCGGGCCGGCGGCGCCC
>JAFGRS010000143.1 GCA_016935045.1 Lentisphaeria bacterium
TCGCGAGCCTCCCGCCCCCTGGAGCGCGAGCGTATCGCGAGCCTCCCGCCCCCTGGAGCGCGAGCGTATCGCGAGCCTCCCGCCCCCTGGAGCGCGAGCGTATCGCGAGCCTCCCGGCGTTGACTGAGGCAGTACAGCCGCTGAGCCGCACCCCGAACCACTCGCGAGTTTCACTGACCCATGAGAGCTCCATGGCCGCAACGGGCGGCGGATGCCGTTTCCGGCGCTACGTTACCGACCGCGGCGGGATGGGTCGCGGGGCGATCGAGACGGCCATGGCAACGATCAGTGGTTTCATACTGGCAGCGGGGGAAGGCCGACGCCTTCGGCCGGCGACCCTGGTCCGCCCGAAGGCGCTGCTCCCCTTCTGCGGCGTCCCCCTGCTCGAGCTTGCGGCCAGCCAGCTCTACACCCTCGAACTGCAGGGCATTGCCGTCAACGTCTCCTACCAGGGCGAACGGGTCTACGAAGCCGCCCAGCGTCTCGCCTCCCGCAAGGGGTGGGACCTGCGCCTGTCCCAGGAGGAGCATCTCCTGGACACGGGTGGCGGCCTGCGCTGCGGGGCGCGGCTGCTGCCGGATGCCGAGCACATCCTGGTACACAACGTCGATACGGTCCTGGACTTCGATCTGCGCCGGCTGCTGAGGGCCCACCTCGCCAGCGGCGCTCTGGCCACCCTGCTGCTGGTGCCCGACAAGGGGCCCTGTACCGTCGATACCGAGGCGGATGGCCGGATCCGGAATTTCCGCCGGCCGCACGGCCAGGGACGCTATACCTTCTCCGGGGTCCACATCTTCCGCCGGGACACCCTGGAATACCTCCCCGCGGACCCCGTCTGCTCCATCATCCGGGCGTACGAACATGCCCTCGCGTCCGGGGCTCCGGTGCTGGGCCTGCCGGTCGAGGAACAGGACTACTGGGCCGACCTGGGCACGGCCTCGCAGTACATCCGCGCCCATGGGGAAATTGCCGATTGCGCCCTGCGCTTCCACCCTGCCATGCAGCGGGCCCAGGCCGAGCAGGCGCGCCGGCGGGGGGAGTTGGAGCTGCGCGGGGTGCAGTGCACGGGCGCCCTGGGGCTCGGGATCGGTCTCGGGGTGCCCGCCGGCGCACACCTGCACAACGTCGTGCTCTGGGACTACACCCGCCTGCCCCGCCCCCTGCTCTACGCCGACGGCATCTTCGTCGGCGATGACGTGCCCCCCGCCAAGCCGGTGGACGACGACCGCCAGCCCGATCCCCGCATCCTCGATGCCCTCGGAATGCAACGGGATCAAACCCGCGTCACCCTGCTGCAGAAACAGGGCAGCGGACGCAAGTACTGCCGTCTGACCAGCGGCGGAACATCCTGGGTCTGGTGCGCCTACAACCCGGAACGGCGCGAAAACGCGGGCTATGCGGCCATCGCGGACTTTCTCCGGCGCCTCGGCCTTCGCGTCCCCGAGGTGGCCCTCCACCTTCCCGACGCCTGCGAACTCGTGTCGAGGGACCTGGGACAACACGTCCTCGTGCGCGCCAACGGCGCCGACCGGGCACAGGGCCTCTTCCAGGTCGCGGAACAGATCGCCCGGCTGCATGTGCTGGGGGACCAGGCGGCCCGGCTCGAAGAACTGCCCCTCCAGCGGGGCTTCACCAAGGGACTCTACGACTGGGAACGGGACTACTTCCGCCAGCATCTGCTGGGCGCCTTCCTGGCGCGGCCGGACCTGTGGGGGCTTGCGGCCCGGGACTACTGCCGCCTGCGGGACGCCCTGCTGCGGCAGCCCCTGGTGCCCATCCACCGGGACCTGCAGAGCGCCAACGTCATCATGGTCGACGGCGAGGCCTTCCTCATCGACTTCCAGGGCATGCGCCTGGGCTGTGCCGCCTACGATCTCGGCGCCCTGCTCTATGACCCCTACCAGGAACACCTGCTCACGCCCGAACTGCGCCGGCAGGTCTGGGCCCACTACACCCGCGCCGTGCGGGAACTCGGGGGAACACCCCCACCCGAAGCCCTGCTGCCGGCCGCGGCGCTGCAGCGTCTGATGCAGGCCCTGGGAGCCTATGGCAAGCTCTGGCTGAGCGACGGCCTGGAGTGGTACCGTCCGTTCCTGCTGCCCGGACTCCGGCTCATGCAGGCAGCCGCGGCAGAAGCCCGGACCTACCCCGGAATCGCCGCCCTGGCCCGGACCGCCCTCGATATGGCCATGCCGAAATTGGGAGAAACCTAGACCGTGGGAACCACGACAGCCTGCGCCGGAGAATGCTCCCGGGCCGCGGCACGGTCCAGCCGTCCCCTCCTGCCCCTGCTCCTGGCGGGCGGCGTCCTGACGGCGGCAACCGGGTGCGTCTGCCTGCGGCCGCTGCCGGCCGGGGTGAACGTCCACGGCCCCGTCCGCCCGGCGGCAGAGGTGACCTTCCGCCAGGATATCACCTACCTGGACGGTTCGGGGACCCGGCGCTCCGATCAGACCATCTTCGACACCGTGTTCGACCTCATCGCCCGGGCGCAGACCCTGGTGCTGGCGGACATGTTCCTCTTCAACGACTGGGGCGACCGCGATACGGCCCCCCACCGCAGACTCTCCGCGGAGCTGACCGACGCCCTGGTGCGCAAGAAGACGGAATCCCCGCAATGCCGGGTCGTCCTCATCACCGACCCCATCAACACCCTCTACGAGGGCGTTAGAGCCCCGCAGTTGGAGCGCCTGCGGGCGGCGGGGGTCACGGTCGTCATGACCGACCTGAACCGCCTGCGCGACAGCACCCCGGTCTACTCGACCTGGTGGCGGATACTGATCCGGCCCTTCGGCAACTCCACCGGCGGGGTGCTCCCCAATCCTTTCGGCAGCAGCGGTCTTTCCCTGCGGACCTACCTGCGCATGCTGAACCTCAAGGCCAACCACCGCAAGGCCCTCGTGGCGGACCCGGACGGCGTGCTGACGGGCCTGGTCACCTCGGCCAATCCGCACGATGCCAGCAGCGCCCACGGCAATGTGGCGCTCTGCTTCACGGGGCCGGCCGTGCACGATCTTCTCGAAGCCGAACTGGCCGTCGCGGCCCTCTCCCGTTGCCCGCTCGATCTGTCCGTGCCGGTTTCCCCCCCGCCGGTCGACTCCCCGGTCACGGTCCAGGTGACCACCGAACGCGCCATCAAGGACGCGGTGCTGGACATGCTGCGCCGGGCGGACGCGGGGGACGAGGTGGATCTGGTCATGTTCTACATCTCGGATCGCCTGGTGCTCCGGGAACTCCGCCAGGCGCTGTACCGGGGAGCGGCTCTCCGCGTCGTCCTCGACCCGAACAAGGACGCCTTCGGGATGGAGAAGAGCGGGGTCCCCAACCGGCCCGTCGGGCGGGAACTGCAGCAGGCGGGCGTTCCCGTGCGCTGGTACGACACCCACGGCGAGCAGTGTCATACCAAGATGCTCCTGGTGCGCTACGCCTCGGGGCGGGCGGAACTGATCCTGGGCAGCGCCAATTTCACCGGGAGAAACCTGAACAACCTCAATCTCGAAGCCGACGTCGTGGTGCGCGGCCCGGCGGAGACCGAGGCCCTGGCCGCGGCCAAACGCTACGTGGATGACATCTGGGAAAACCGCCATGGCAGGACCTGCACGGTCGAGTACGAAGCGTACCGTGACCCGTCCCCGATCCGCCACTGGCAGTATCTGCTGATGGAGTGGAGCGGCATCAGTACTTTCTGAACCGCGCGCCCCGGGCGTGCTCCCGGGTCCTTCCTGCGCCGTTCGCACGCAGGACCGGAAGTCAGCGGCCACGGTCAGCCCGGCGGCTATGAGCGGATTCTGCGCAGCAAGGCGGTGGGCCGGCCATGCCGGCGAGACGGCGCGCCTTCTCTTCCCCTCTCCCTCCCCGTCCGTTCTGTCCGTTTCTGTCCGTTTCCCCTCTCTCCGTTTGTGTCCGTATGGAGAACCACGGATTCACACGGATGGACACGGATGCAATGCGAGGCACCGTGGGAGCTGACCACACCGACCACTTGTCGTGCCGGGCGGCATTTCCCGCCCCAACCCCCAATCCGTGTGAATCGGTGTCCATCCGTGGTTCCACTCCCCCTGGCGCACTCCAGCGGTCCTTCCTGGCATTGGGGTCGGACCAACGCAAACACTTCGGGGAAAGCATATTGAATCTGAATCAGGAGCCGGAATCGGCCCCGAAGCCGCAGTTTCTCCCCAGGAATGGGGCCTTTAGCGACTCGGCGCTCGCGCCGGGGAGGGTCTACCGTGCGGGGGTCCCGCGCAGGCCTGGGCTTGTCCCGCCCGTTTGGGGGCCAAGAGCAGGCCTTTAGGGTGTCCCAGAGGCCTGGGATCTGCCGTAGATCACTGTTCCGCAATACGTTCCAGTGGTCCGACCCCAATAGCAGCGCTGAAGCGCTCGGAGGGATCGACCAGTTTCTCCAGTATCAACTCCCGATCCCGATCCCCCTCGAAGACCGGGAAGCGGAAGTTGCCCCGGTCGATCAGTACTTAGGGTCCGCACGGAAATACCTTCCCATTTTGGCGAGGCGCCGCCTGGCCCTCCGTTTTGCCAATCCTTGCGCCTGTCGCCCAGGCACTACCGGGGCAACCCTTACGGCGTGAGCGTCCAACGCCAGGCGCCGCAGTCGAAGTCCGCCCTCAGCGGCGTCCCATCCGCACCCATGGCGAACACCCGGATGCCGCCCTCGACAGCTTCGAGGGCCTCGATGGCGCCATCGGCCCGACACCCGGGAACACGGAGGCGGTCCCACGTGCCCGGTTCGCGACGGTGCACGAAGAGCCCCTGATCCGTCCCCAGGCAGACCAGGCCCGGGAGGAACACCACGACGGCGCGCTCCAGGCAGTCCACCCCATGGGGCCGCAGGCAGTCTTCCACCCGCCGCCAGCGACCCGAGGGCGTCTCCAGGTGCAGCAGTCCGCCGCCGCGCAGCAGCATCCAGCTCTCGCCCGTCTGGTCCGGGTCCACCCATGCCTGCGCCACGGTGGCCCCCGCCGCCACCTCGTCGTAGGGCGCTTCCGGCGGGGGTCCACGACTCCGGTCCGCGTCCGCCAACCGCGCGCGGATGGCCGCCACCGCATCCCCGGCCTCGGCACGCACCTCCTCCGGCAGGCCGGACAGGAGGGTGCGCAGGGCCTCGATCGTCTCCGCGGAGCTGGATCCGGCCAGTTCGCCGACCGCGCACGAGGCCATCCCGGGCGAGCCCGACTGAAGCAGGGCCAGCAGCAGGTCTTCGCGGGACGCGGCGCTGTTCAGGACGCGCCCCAGGGAGGCTCCCAGGGACCGACGCGCCGTCGGGTCGGAGCTCCCTTTCTGGCCGTAGCGGGCCTCGACCCGGGCCAACGCCGCCACGCATTCCGGGTAGCGGCCTTGTGCGGCCGTGGCGCAGGCGAGGGCCAGGGCGGCGCGGAAGGAAGCCGCGTCCGTCTGGCCCGAGGCCAGGACGGTTTCCGCCAGGATGACGGCGGTCGCGGCGGAATGCCCGTCGACGGGCAGCATCTCGAGCACCTGCGAGATCTGCTGTCGGGCCCGTTCCGGAGGGCTGCCCGCCGCTTCGACGGTGGTGGTCACGTCCGCGGTCTGCCCGAGGCGGATGCGGGCGTAGAGGGCCCTGCCATCGAGGCGGTTCACCTGATCCGGCGCCACGGCGGCGGCCCGGGCATGGAGGGAGGCAAGCGCCTCGCACCGTTCCGCCTGCAGCAGTTCGGGGGCGGCCCGGGCCCAGAGGGAGCCGACGACGGTCCGTCCCGGGTCCCGGGCGCCGCCGCCACCCATTTCCAGGGCTTCGACCTGATGCTCCAGGGCCGCCACGGCGTCGCGATCCTGCCGCGCCAACCGCCACAGCACCCCCAGGACCCGCCGGCGACGCTCCTCCGCGTTGATGGCGCAGCGTTCGAGGCTGCGGGACCAGGCCTGGACGGCCGCGGCGAGGGTGAGACGCGCCGCGTGCACCTGCACCAGATCCTCCGCGCAGCCGTTCCACTCCGAGAGACCGGCCTGTTCGTCCAGGATGCAGCCCACCAGGATGCTCTCTGCCTCCTCGAGACGGCGCAGCTCGAAGTGGGCCTTGGCGGCATGGCGTCGGGATGCCGGCGGCAGTCGTTCGACGTGCCCCGTGAGCCAGAGGAGTTCGTCGTAGCGGCCCCAGCCCAGGAGTTCGGCGGTGTGGCTTGTCACCTGGGCGGGGTCGAGGGCGGCAGGATAGAAGCCCGCCGCCCGGTCGATGTCGCCCAGGTAGAGAGCCACGAGGCCCTGCAGGGAGGCAAAGCGCTCGTCCCCCCGGGCCGGCTCGGGGGCGGCATCGAGGGCGGTTCGGGCCCGTTCCGGCAGGTCGGCGCCCAGGAAGCGCAGGACGGCCAGGTGCAGCAGGCCGTAGGCGCGGTTCCCCGGCGCCCTGGCCGCCGCCAGGGCATACTGCTCGGCTGCCGCCGGGCCATCACCGAGCTTCTCCAGGACCCCCGCCTTCTGTTCGAGCACCAGGAGCTGCAGGCTGTCCGCGTCCTGTGCCGGCAACGCCGCGGCCCGTGCTTCCTCCGCCACCACGTCGAGGAGAGCCAGGTAGACCCGTTGCTGATGGGGCTCCCGCAGACGATTCCCGATCGCCATACCGGCGAGCAGGTCACGCCACCTCTGGGCGGGGACGAAACGGTGCGCCCGGGCCAGGCCCTCGATGCGCCCAAGCGCCTCGCCCCACTTCCCCTCGCCCAGCAGCCTGACGACCTGACGTGGCGCCTCCCTGAGTTCCGGCAGGTCCCCGTCCTGCGCCCGGGCAGGCGCGAGAACGGCCGCCAGGATCGGGACAGTGAAGACCCGCAGAGCGGCCGCGCCCCGCCAGGCATGGACGCGCGTGTTCATGGTGCGGCCTCCGCCGGGCCGGGAACCACGCCGCGCCCGTCGTCCCCCGGAGGGTGAACCACGACCCCAAACTCCCAGTAGCTCTTGACCTGGCACGACTTGACCACGAGATCGTGCTCCCCCGCACCGAGGGACACCGCGACCACGTGCCGCGTTGCGGTGGCAGGGGCGCAGCGCTCGCTCCCGAAGACCTCCCTGCCGTCGATCCAGACGCGGATCCAGTCGTCGTGCTGGATGTCCACCAGGTGCGGCCCGGCCACCGTTTCCAGCCGGGTCGCGGCATAGGCCAGGGAGTAGTTCCGCCGGCTGACGGCGGCGCGCATGTCGAGAAGTCCGAAGGGCGTGATCGCGTCGGCCGGCACCTCCCGCCACTCGATTCCCGCCGACTCCCCGGAGAGGTCCCGGAGCAGGGCCCGGTCCCGTTCGGCGCCCTGGTCGAGTCCGGCGCGGGGATTGAGGCGGAAGGACCGTGACACACGCCAGCGGTAGGGACGCAGGAGGAGCACTTCGCGGACCTGTTCGAAGCCGTCCGCTGTCAGGAGGCGGCAGCGCAGGCACGCGGGACCGCGGGGCATCGAGGGGTGCGCCCGGAGCAGCACCCGCCGGCAGACGAGGGGCCCGTCCCCCGGATCCAGCCGCAGTCCGTCACTGGGCGTCAGGGTGAGGGGCGCGTCCGTCTCGAAGGAGCACTCCGCCGGGCCGCCGGGGTCCCGGTTCCAGCGCACCCAAACGTCCAGCGGGGTCTCGGTCCCTGGCTGGACGACCCGGACGGGGAGGGGGAGCAGGGGCAGCGCGCGCTTCCGTTCGTGATGCAGGAGGTAGTCGGTGGGCG
Organism: Lentisphaeria bacterium; assembly: GCA_016935045.1. Lineage (GTDB taxonomy): Bacteria > Verrucomicrobiota > Lentisphaeria > Oligosphaerales > JAFGRS01 > JAFGRS01. Next base: position 7,667 of record JAFGRS010000143.1, read on the forward strand.
GCAGGGCCTCGCCCCCCCGGTCGCAACCGCCGATGGCCAGGGCGGCGCTCGGCATCCACGGGGCAGCCGGCACCCAGGGCGTCGTCGCGGGGAGCATGCCACCGGGCTTGCCGCTGCCCGCCGGCAGGAGGGCCACCTGATCGAACCAGACCCCGTCTTCCCGGTTCGTGACCTCGAGGCGCGTCGTCCCCGCCGCCAGCCGCCGGCGGCCCGCACTGAGCCAGTGCCAGGCCTGCATCGAATGGCTGGTGAGGACAGCCCCGTCGCCGTCCCGGTCCCAGGAGACCCCGAGCGAGTTGCTGCAGTTGCCGTGCCACTGCACCCGGAACCACAACTCGTAGGTACCCGTGGCGGGAACCGGCAACTCGAACCAGGCCCGCCCATCCGCCGCGCCGCGGAAGGCCTCGCCGCTGCCGGCGCCCTCCGGCACCGTCAGGGCCAGGTCCCCGGATGCGCCCGCCACCCGGACCGGCTGCCAGGGATGGCTGAACTCGCGGCAGAGCTCCGCTTCGAAGACCTGCGACGGCGGCATGTCCGAATCCGCCGCCAACGCCATCCCCGTCGCCAGGCCCAGGAGTGCCGGTAGTACAGCGATCCGCAGCTCCAGCCGGCGCGCCCGGCCCCGCGACGGGGGGCGGGAACGCGCCTCCGGGAAGGCCGGCCGAGGCGGTCCGCAGACCGGGCGGGGGACTCTGGTTCGCGTCATCGGCACAGACGGTCTCGGATGATCTCGGCGATGCGTTCCTTGCTCTCGATCTCGGCACGCACGGCGAACTCCCCTGCCGCCCCAAGGCTGCGGAACACCGCCGCACTCCAGGCAAAACGCGCCGCAGCGGCTGCCGCCGGCAGACCCGTTCCCGTCGGGTCCGTGGGGTTGAGCACGCACACCGGCCGGGGCGCCAGGGCCGCGGGCAGGTCCGCCAGGTCCGCGTGCTCGAGGGCCCCGCGTACCCAGCAATACCCCCATCCCTCGTACGAGTCCGCCTCCACCAGGTCCACAAAGGACGGCAGCATCCCCACACAGGCCACCCCCGACACCCGATCGTGCCGACAGCCGGCCAACAGGGCCCATACCCCTCCCAGGCCCTCCCCCACCAGCGCCGCCCCGGAGTCGCCCGCCGACGGGACCATGGTGACCAGGGCGTCCACCGCGGTCCCGGCGTCCAACGCCTGCCAGGCCAGGGCGGTGCTGCTGCCGTAGGCGTAGGCCACCGCGGCTGCTTCGACCCGGAAACGGGCGGCGTCGTAGAGCCGCAGGGAGGGCAGGGCTCGGTCCGCCAGGGGATCGCCTTCGCCGCTCCCCGCCACGTCCGCGCACAATACCGGTACGCCCAGCCGCACCAGACGCAGGGCCAGCGACGGCTGCTCGAGCCCGGACGGCTTGCCCCGTTCCGAGACCAACACCACCGGCCGCAATGCCGCCCCCACCGCCGGCTCCGGCGAAAGCAGGGCCGCGGGAACCGTGCGGTCACCCGCGAGAATGGCCACCTTCCGCACCCGAACCCCGTCCTGGACATACCCGCCCCGCTCCAGCAGGACGGGGGCGGGCCTCTCGGGGACCAGGCCGAACCCCCTCTCGGCCGCCGCCCGGACCGCCGCCGCCGCGGCGGTGCCGGCCTCCGCGGGAGGCAGAGGGTGCGCTCGCCGCAGACGTTTCGCCGCGTCGGCGTTGAGGGAACGGATCGTGGCGCCTCCGAGGCTGGTCTGCACGCATCCCGTCTCGGTGCAGTGCAGCCGCTCCTCGGGCAGGGGTTCGAGGGGAGGCTCCTCGACCGGGACGCCTTCGAGCTGGAACCAACGGCTGAGCCAGGCGTAGATCGCCTCGCGTTTGGGCTGCTTGAGGTCGTGCACGCCGTCCACCCACTGGTGGCGCAGGCGCTCCTCGGGAACCCCCAGACCGGCGTAGAACCGCTGCATGTCCCGGCAACGGACTTCGTGGTGGGCTTCCCCCGACTTCTCGCCGACGACGAACAGGCAGGGCCGGGGAGCGATCAGGGACAGCACCTCGCGGTCCACCAGAGTGCCGCCGCAGAGGTACGTATTCTCCATGCTGCCCCCCGGGTGTCCGGCGGCACAGACCGCGACGCGCTCGTCGACGGCGGTGATCAGCAATGCCATCTGCCCGCCGCCGGAATTCCCCACCGCCGCGATGCGCTGCGGGTCCACCTCCGGGCGCTGCAGCAGGACATCGAGGGCCCGGATGCAGTCCCAGGTGCGGTATCCTGCCAGGCAGCGGCCGACGAGCCACGAGGGTCTGCCGGCGTAGTGGTGTTGGGGTACGCAGCGCGGGACGAGGTCCTTGCCGGTGGCGGGGTCGACGTATTCCGAGCGTTCGCCCTGGCCGGTGGGGTCGATGGCGAGTACGACGCATCCCTTCAGCACCAGTCCGAGACAGCACTCGTGATAGAGGTGGTAGGCCTTGCCCGCGGCGGCGTGGCCGCAGGTGAACAGGACTCCGGGCCGCCGCCGGCCGGGCTCCCCGTCCGGCGGGGTGGGAAGGTAGAGGTTGGCCGTGACCAGGTAGCCGGGCTGGGACTGGAAGATCAGCTTCTCGATGCGGTACCCGGGTCCCTCGACGATGCCCGTGGGGCGCAGTTCGAGGGGACATGGGGGGCCGTATTCGCCGAGGATCTCGGGCAGTCGCTGACGGATCTCGGCCAGGTAGGCTCGCCACTGCTCGGGCGAATGCAGTCCCGCCAGCCGCTCCTCCCGTTGGCGTCGTCTCGCCTCCGCCATGGCCTCGGCGGCCGCGGTGTACTGCTGCCGCACTGCCCGGGCCTCGGCAGGATCCGGAAACACGACCAGCGAATCCGGCAGCCGCAGAGCCGCCTCGGCCAGGAGCTGCCCGCCAAAGCGCCCGACGGGACGGCACGAGACGCGCACCAGGCGCATCCCCTCACCCCCATCCCGCACCGCCTCCACGGCCATGCGGCTCCGACGCTGCAGGTCGATCCCCTCGAACACACACTCCCGCACCACATCCTCCACCGGGTGGTCCGCCGGTGTCCGATCCAATACCACCGACCCCACCGCCGACCCGTTGACCAGCAGGGTCAGCCGGCCGGCACCATCCCGCTCGTCCAGCACCCCGAGCGTCACCTCGTAGCGCGCCGTCGGCCCCCAGAACACCGCCTCCGCACGCCCCCGAACCGCTTCCGGCAGAAGCCCGAGCACCGGAACCCTGCCCCGCGTCTCGGAACGGTACCCCTCCCGCTGCCGGAAATCCTCGGGCACCAGCACCGTGGGAGGGACCGACCGCACGCCCGGGGGAACGCCGGGGCTGCCGTGCAGGCCGACGTCGTCGAACCACGCCGTCCCTTCGCCGTCGCACTCGAGGTAGAGCATAACATAGGCGCACGATTCCGGAACCGTGGTCCGGATGCCGAGAGGCGTCCACCCGCGGACGCCCGCGACGCGGTCCGAGGATACCTGCGCGGCAATCCGGCCCTCCGCGGTCATGCAGTAGAGGGTGAGGTAGGCCGCGCCGCCGGCGATCCGGGTGCGGACCCAGGCGCTGGCTTCGGCCGGGCTTCCGGGCGCCGGCGCCAGGTCGCCCAGGTGGCCCGTGCGCCAGCGGCTGTGCACGTGCGCGCGGTTGTGGATCCGTGCCGCCGCGCCGTCCCCGCGTCCGCCGGCGGGATCGAGGTCCAGGGAGCGGGAGGCATCCGTCGGTGTCCTCGCCTCCCAGTATGCGGGCGCGCCGCAGTCGGTCTCCTCGAAGCCCGGATTGGCCACCTGCAACGACGCCATGGCCCCGGCCAGACCCAGGGTGGGGACGGCGACCAAAGCAAGGGTACCGCACTGGATTGCCCGGTGCTGCAGCATGCGCATGACCCCTTGCCTCCGCGATGTCCCCGCCACATCCCCGCCCCGCCGTAGCGCTCGGGCGACCCGCGTCCGGGGACTGCCGGCGCCACTCAGGCGGGGGGCGGAATCCGTTCCAGAATGCTCTCTACCACGCTCGATTTCCGGGTCCCGGCGTAGCTGGCCTTGGTGTCGAGAACGAGGCGGTGAGCCACCACCGGCACCGCCAGCTCACGCACGTCGTCGGGAATCACGAAGTCCCGGCCGCGCATCAGGGCAAGGGCCTGGCAGGCCCGGTACAGAACCAGGACGGCCCGGGGGCTGGCGCCCAGACGCAACCGGGCATCGTCGCGCGTCTCCCGGACCAGGCGGGTGATGTAGTGCACGATGCTCTCCTCGACGTGCACCTGGCAGACCCGTTCCTGCGCGCCCAGCACATCCTCCGTCGTGGCCACGGCCTGGAGGGCCTCCAGCGGATGACTGAGGCGCTGGTCCAGGACGATGGCGACCTCACTGTCCTCGTCGGGATAGCCGATCTCGAGGCGCATGGAAAAGCGGTCCAACTGGGCCTCGGGAAGGGGATAGGTCCCGTGGTACTCGACGGGATTCTGGGTGGCAAGTACGAGAAAGGGCCGGTGCAGGGGATGCCTTTCGCCCTCGATGGTGACCTGCAGCTCACTCATGGCCTCGAGCAAGGCCGACTGCGTCCGCGGCGAGGCGCGGTTGATCTCGTCAGCCAGAAGAACATTGCAGAAGACCGGCCCCTGCCGGAAGCTGAACTCACCGGTCTTGGGCGAGTAGATCATGCCGCCTACAATGTCCGTCGGCAACAGGTCCGGAGTGAACTGAATGCGCCGGAAGGCGCCCCGGATGGACCGCGCCAGCGCCTTCGCCAACGTCGTCTTGCCCACCCCGGGAACATCCTCGATCAGAACGTGCCCATTGCAGAGCAACGCCACGAGCAGGGAATCCAGCGCGGATTCCTTGCCCCGGATCACCCGACACAGATTCCCCTTGAGGGAAGTAAGCAGCAAACGAACGTCGGTAGCCATGAAACCCACATGCATTGCCGGAAATGACGAACACCAGAACCGCCACCATGACCCCGCGACGCCGCGAAGTCAACCCCCCCGCGCCGCGGAAATCAGGGCTGTTGCAGGATCCCAACGCCGCCGCCGGGCTTGTCCCCGGCGGAGCGCCGATGGGAGGGCAGGGAGAGGGCGCCGGCAGGCCCTCCCTGCCCGAATCGGCGCTCCACTGCCGCAAGGGCAGTGGCGGCGGGAAGCTCCTGCCGAGGCGGTTCCCCGGCGGCGGGAAGCTCCTGCCGA
>JAFGRS010000144.1 GCA_016935045.1 Lentisphaeria bacterium
CTTCCTGAGCTTCACCAGGCTGCCGGCCTTCGTGTAGGGGATGTCGCCGTCCCTGGCGTAGCCCTCCGGGAAGTCGAGCCAGGTGAAGACATTCGAGAGGATGCCGTGTTCCCGGGGTTGCTCCTGGTAGCACCCCCGCGTGCCGGTGATGGTCATGCGGTCCATCATGCTGTGCGCCGTGCGCCGGAACTCGCACACTCGAGCCATGCCCCCGTCCGAGGTGCGGAAGAGGGCCGTCTCGTTGCTGAACACATTCCCCCAGAGACTCAGGTCAGCGTCAAATACCCCGTCCGGATGGTCATCCACGTAGCCGAAACAACACACCTCCGTCATCCGCCGGAACGTCACCCCCAACACAAATGCCACCGAATGCGTGGGATACAGCATCGGCGGAAAACTGGCCGTCCGCTTCCACTCCGCACCACCGCTGTGCATGTAGGAGCCGTAGAAGTGCGCCATGTCGTGGTGGTACTGCCCTTCCCCGTAGACGAACGATCCGAATTCCCCGGCCGCGAAGGCATTGCGGCAGAAGGTCGTCTGAGCCCGGTAGTAGCTGGTCTCCCCGAGCATGTAGATCAGCCCGGTGGCCTCGACCGTCTTCACGAGTTCCTCGAGTTCTTCGAGGGTCGCCGCCGCCGGCACGGCGGAATAGACATGCTTCCCCGCCCGCAGAGCCGTCACTGCCTGGGGAGCATGCAGCCAGCGCTGCGTGAACAGGGCCACGCAGTCACAGTCGCTGGCGCACAATGCCTCCAGCGACGGGTAGGTCCGCCGGATGCCGAACTCCGCCGCCTTGGCCGACAGACGGTCCGGGAGCAGGTCCGCCAGGACCACCTCGTCCACCAGCGGATGCCGCTGGAACACCGGCACGAAGGCACTCCCGAAACTGCCCGTGCCGCAGAGCCCGATCTTCAGACCCATGGTCTTTCCTCCTGGAGCCGGTTAGGGTTGCCGTCCGACAAGGACCTCGTCGAGAATCATGGATCGGCTCAGGAGCCGTGTCCGCAAACAAACTCGGAGGACAGCACACTGGCGGCGCTTCCCAGGCGCCGCTACCACACACGTGAGGTACGTTCCAGAGGGTGTCTGGAGAACGTACATCAGGCAGCCTGGAAATGCGCGTCCTGGAGCCGTGCCATTGCAATGCCGCAGTCCAATCCGAGCACCGGCTCAGCAGGAGCTTCGCCCTCCAGTCCGAACCGACTACGCGACGCCCCGTCCCCTGGAGGGCGAAGCGACGCATGTCACAGGGCGCAGCCGTTGTGCCCGGGACCTCGGGGACTATAGTACCCTTCCCGTCGCCACCCGCCGCGGCCCGCTTTGTTTGGGAACAGACGGTGCGGCGGTCACGGAAACCAACCGGGTTCGGACACAGCGTGACACACTCATTCTCCGCAGGGATTCGCCGCTGGCTGCCCTTCCTGGAGTGGTTCCCCGTCTCCCGGGAGGATCTGCGTCTGGACCTCATCGCGGGGGTATCCGTCGCCCTGCTGCTGGTGCCCCAGGCGATGGCCTACGCGGATCTGGCCGGATTGCCGGCGCAGGTCGGCCTCTATGCGGCCTTTCTGCCGGTGATTCTCGGGGCGCTCTTCGGATCCTGCCGACAGTTGTCCACCGGTCCGGTGGCCATGACCAGCATCCTGACCGCCGGGGTTCTGGCCGGACTGGCCGCGCCCGGCAGTGAAGCGTACATCAACCTGGCTCTCCTGCTGGCCCTGCTCGTCGGCGTGCTGCGTATCCTCCTCGGGCTGCTCAGGATGGCCGGGATCGTCAACGTGATCTCCCATCCGGCCATGGGCGGCTTCACCAATGCCGCGGCCATGATCATTGCCCTCTCCCAGGTCAACAAGATCCTGGGCCTGCCCAGGGGAAACTCGCCCTTCTTCTGCGGTTTCCTGCTGGACACCGGACGCCTGCTCACACAGCTCCACCGCGCCCACCTGCCCACCATGGCCATGGGCCTCGGAGCCATCCTTCTCATCGCTGCCATACGACGCTGGAAACCACGCTGGCCCGCACTCCTCATCGCCGTCGTCATCGGCACCCTCATCAGCAGAGCCATCGGCTTCGAGGAGAAGCTGGGAGGCCAGGTGGTGGGCGTCATACCCCGCGGCCTGCCCCGCGTGCGCCTCCCCTCGGGCATGAACGATCTGGATGCCCTCCTCCCGACCCTCAGGGCCATGCTGCCGGGCGCCCTCTCCGTCGCCCTCATCGGTTTCATGGAGGTCGTCGCCGTTAATAGGGCCATCGCGATCAAGACGCGCCAGAGAATCGACCTGAACCGCGAACTCATCGGCCAGGGAGTGGCCATCCTCGGCGCAGGGCTGACGCAGGGCTACCCGATCAGCGGCTCGTTCTCGCGCTCGGCCATGAACCTCATGTGCGGCGCCCGCACCGGCCTCTGTTCGGTCTTTACCGGACTCGTCGTCATGCTTACGCTGCTGTTCCTCACCCCCCTGCTCCATCACCTCCCCAACGCCATCCTGGCAGCGGGGATCATCGTGGCTGTCACCAGCCTCGTCGAGTTCGACGTCGTGGCCCATGCCGCCAAGACCAGCCGGCCCGAGGGAGCCGTGGCCCTGGTGACCTGGGTCGCCACCATGTGCTTCGCGCCAGCCATCGAGCGGGGCATCCTCGTGGGCGTGGCCTTGGCACTGTACTTCTACTTCCGCAGAACCATGGCCCCTCCCCTGGTCGTTCTCGGGGTCCGCGGAGACGGTTCCCTCGAGGACGCGACCCAACATGGCCTCGAGATCGATCCCCACCTTCCCGCCGTCCGCTTCGACGGCTCACTCTATTTCGGCAGCGTGGCTGCGTTCGAGGACTCCGTGCTTGCGGCCCTGCGTTCCTTCCCCGCGGCCAAGGCCCTGCTCGTGGTCTGCGACGGGATCAACTTCATGGACGCCTCGGGAGAATGGTGCCTGCGGCAGTTGCACCGACGCCTCGCCGAACAGCACATCGAGATCTACTTCGCCGGGATGAAACGCGAACCCTTCGCCGTCCTCGAACGCGCCGGATTGGTGGAGACGGTGGGACGCGACCACTTCGTGCGTTCCGTCCGGATGGCCGCCATGGCCCTGCAGACCTGACGGACTCGTCTCAGAACACCTTGCCGGACGGAACGCGAGGTGAACCCACAGGGCGATGCGAAGATGGTCCCGCGACCTGCCGGCAGGCAGGCAGGACCGAGCGGGACTTGGCGCCACTCGGCTCCTGGCGCCTACCTGGATTCACCCATCACCTTCCGGCTCCGCGCAGAAAGCGGTCGGCGGACGCACGCCATGCGGCATCAGGCAAAGGACCCGTCCAGCTTGATGTCGGATCCCGCCTCCGTCCGCTTGCGGAAGGTCGATCCCTCGATCAGCCCCTTGAGGTGACGCTCGAATGCCGCCGAATCCATGGGCAGCGCCACCCGCTGCGAGGTCATGGCGCTGTACAGCATCGCGTTGGCCATCTCCACCGAGCGGATCCCATCCGCCGCGGGCGCGA
>JAFGRS010000145.1 GCA_016935045.1 Lentisphaeria bacterium
CCTCTCGTGGGATGGAGGGGATGCGGCGGGGAGGACCGTCCCGGAAGGGGAGTACGTCTGGTCCATGGCCGGCGCGGGGGGACAGGTCGAGGCGGCCGGTGAGGTCACCGTCACCATGCGCGCCGGGCCCGAAAACCCCGGTCTCGGGCTCTGTGGAGAGTTCGTCCTCACGGTCTCCGAGGGAACGACCGAACTCGAACACGACCACACCATCTCCGCCAACCACACCTACTCCTTGCGCCTGCGCACCGGCGCGGACAAGACCACGGCCTACTACAGCAACTACAGCAGTGGCGGCATCGAGCAGGCGCTCATTCCGGTCACCCCGGGCACCACCGTCCGGTTCAGCGCCAGGATCCGGAGCGACCTGACCGCGGGCGAGGCCGCCATCGCCCTGGCATTCTTCACGGACCACCGCAGTTGGTCGTTTCTCCCGGGTAGGAGTCCTTCCGGCGAGAACAGCGAGCCGGTGACCGGCGCGCGGGACTGGGCCGAAGTCGCGGTCACCGGGGAGGTACCCCCCGACGCCCACAGCGCGGTGCTCTTCCTGCGCCTCCGCCAGGCCGTGGGAACCGCCTGGTTCGACGACCTGCGGCTCGAGGAGGTCCCGCGCTAGCGGGTCATGGGTCCGTGAAACTCGCGGGTGGTTCGGGATGCGGCTCGGCGGAGCCTCGCCCTCCCGTACGCCGCACGGTCCCCGGGCGGCATCCCCGCGTCCCCGGTACGCCGCACGGTCCCCGGGCGCTGAGCCGTTCCGTATTGCCTGAGGCCTTGCTTGAAATCAGCCCTGTCCCTTGACAGAAGGCGCTGCACGTGTTACACTTAACGGTGTGGTTTGCTTGTTGGGGGGCTTTGAGCCATGAGAACGCGCATCTTCTCCTTCGTTTTCTGCGTTGCCGTGTTGTCTGCGGCGGTGGGGCACAGCACTCCGTACTTCCTGCTGGATACGCCGGCCGATTGGCACGACGCGCTGAGGATCCCTCCCGACGGATGCATCAGCCCGGTGAACCCATCCCTCTGGGACGATTACATGGCCAACAACCCCGCCTTCTACCCCGGAAGCGGGGAAGGCCTCTATGGCGAGGTGCCCATGGTGTACAGTACACCTGAGTTGTACGTCTGGGAGGGTGGCGGCGGGGGAGGCGATGAACCTGAAGACGCGGGTCTGGTGATGGCATGGGGAGAACCGAGCACCAGCACCGGCTACACGGGAGCATGGCAGTACGATTACACCCTCGATCCCAACCTGATCGGCACGACGCTGGTGTGCAACGTCCTGCCTCCCCAGGTGGGCGGTATGGGCCAGGTCACCAGCGTGGGACTGGGTCTGGTGGACAATGCCGGGTTCATCCGGTCGTGGACCTGGAACTGCGGCGCCCAGGTCGGTCCCGGAACCATTGCCTGGAACACGCTCTGGAATCTGTCCATCGGTGCCGTCACGCCTCTGGGGCCGGATCCGGCCTGGGCCACCGACGGGGTGAACTGGGTCGTGCCGGCCTATTTCAGTCACGCGCAGTTCAGCCCCGCCAATGTCCTGTCCATCATCGCCATCGAGAGCGGCCAGGTGGTGGGCACGATGATTCCCCCCGGGGGCCCCGGTCCCCTTCCGGTCCTCTGGAACTTCTGGGGCGGGGCCGGCGTGGTACCCGAGCCGGGCACGGCAGGGCTGCTGATCTGTGCCGCCCTCGGCTTGCTGCGGCGGCGCCGGCGGGCGTCTGAGTAGGGTCGTCGAGCGGGGATTGCCTCGCCCGCGGCCATCGAGGCAACGTGGGGATAGCAAGCGTCTTGCCATTCCCTGGAGCGACCGCGCCTGCCTGTGCGGACACGCAGACAGGTCCCGCGGCCAGTGCCCACGGGGCCGTGGGCGCTCCCGCGAGCAAGGGTACGAACAACGGCTGCAGCGGCCGCGTCCCGCGGCCAGTGCTCACGGGACGATCGCGGGGGGTGTAGGCGGTCGTTCCCCCTTCAGAACAGTTCGAGGGTGACAGGTCCCATGAGGCCGGAGGGCTGGAGCATATCCTCCGACGCGAATCCCTGAAACGGCCGCAGCGTACGTTTCCCCTTCTCGAACTGCATGTTGCTGCGGGTGATGCGTTGCTCCGGCGGCAGGCCCGCGTCGCCCACCAGTCGATTGGCCCACGGGTTGGTGACCGCGATCTCCAGTTCGTTCCTGCCCGGCCGGAGAGCGCCAGTCAGTTCGGCCTGCCACGGGGCGGTCCAGACGACACCCAGGTCCGTGCCGTTCAGGTGCACCTGCGCCAGCGCGGCGACCGTCCCCAGCCGCAGGACCGCCTTGCGTTCCGCCTCCTCCGCCGTGATCTCGAAGGTCCTGCGATAGATCGCCGTCCCGGAGAAGTACCGGATCCCGTCTTCGGGATGCCGGCTCCAGTCGACGAGGGACTCGAACACGGTCCTCTCCGGCGCCCCCCGCCCGGCCTGGAATTCCACCTCCCAGGCCCCGGGGAAGCGAAGCACCCGGGATGGCGCCATGGGCCCCGGTCGGCGTCCCGCCCCCGGGGTAGCCCGGTCCCGGAAGACGACGAAGACGGACCCGTGCGGCGGCAGTTCGAGGGTGAGGCGCGTGCGTCCGTCCGCCGTGCTCGGGGCCTCCGGTGCGCTGTCGATGC
>JAFGRS010000861.1 GCA_016935045.1 Lentisphaeria bacterium
ACCCATTGACCGGTGCCGGTCCCGTGGGTTCCACTCCCGGCCTGGAGAAGCGCTGCACGCGTTTGCCCAGCACTCCCCAAAGCCCCCGGGAATGATGCCTGCAACCTATTGGCTGAAAGCTGTTTGCATTCGCGTCTCTTGGCGTGTTTCGCGGTTCGTGAAAGGAAAAGGTCCCATCACCCCCGGGGAACCGTGCGGACCCTTAATCCATGCCGGGGAAGCTCGCGGTACGCTCGCGCTCCAGGCGGCGGGAAGCTCGCGGTACGCTCGCGCTCCAGGCGGGGGGAGGCTCGCGGTACGCTCGCGCTCCAGGACCGGGTTCGCTCTTTTCCGGGGGGCAGGGTACGTTTTCCGGCCGTGCAGAGCCCCCCAGCCGAGGAGACGCGATGGCCGACAACGGGAGCATCCTGGACTCTCCGTCCCGGGATCGGCGGCACCGTGTTGCCGTCCTCCTGTGCCTGTTCCTGTTGCTGCTGGTCAGCCTTGCGCTGCAGGCCGTTCTACGCCACCGCCGGGGCGAGGGTTGCCCTGCCGTCGTTCCCGTTGTGCGTGAGATGGCGGTCTTCGACACCTACGCCCGCCTGACTCTCTGGGCGCCCCCCGCGGCGGCCGCGGCGGCCCTGGATGCCTGCGCTGAGGAACTCGGTCGGCTGCATGCTGCCCTCAACCGCTACGATCCCCGCAGCGAGCTGTCCCGCCTGAACCGTACGGCAGCCGAGGCTCCCTTTGTCTGTTCGGAGCTGCTCTGGTCGGCGTTGTGTGTGTGCCGGGAGGCGCACGCGCAGACGGAGGGTGCGTTTGACGCTTCGGTGGGGCCGTTGATGGAGCTCTGGGGCTTTCACCGCAAGCGGGACGCGTTGCCGTCGGAAGCGGAGATTGTGGCGGTCATGGGACGAGTCGGTTTCCAGCGCCTGGTCTTTGACGACGGCGCCCGGAGCGTGCGGTTCACCGCACCGGGCGTAAGCCTGGACCTGGGGGGAATGGCGAAGGGATTTGCGCTAGACCGCCTGGGCGACATCCTGACCCGTCGCGGGGTTGCCTGCGCCCTCGTGGACCTGGGCGGGAACATCCTCTGCACCGCGGAACCCCCTCCGGCACGGGACTCCTTCGTCATCGGGGTACGGAACCCCTTCGATGCGGAAGGCATGCTGGGCCGCTTCGCGGTCACGGGCCGCTGCGTAGCCACCAGCGGCAACTACGAGCGCAGGATCGTGGTGCAGGGCCGTACCATCGGGCACATCATCGACCCCCGTACGGGCCGGCCGGCCGGAGACTTGGCGGGGGTGACGGCCGTGACCCGCTCCGGCGCCGATTCGGACGTGTTCTCCACCGCGGTCTACGTGGCGGGTCGCGACCTGGCGGAACGCCTTGCGGCGGCCCTTCCGGGCACGGGTTTCGTGCTTGTGGACGGGACCCCGGAATCGCCTCGGCGGGCGGTTATCGGCGCTCTGAAGCTGCTGGAGTAGTCCCGGGGCCGGCCGCGGCTCCCGGCGGCGGCGGAACGGTGCTTCCCAAGCCCGTTGCACGGTGGTGCTGTTCCGGGCAGTAGAGGGCAACGACCCGCAGGCGGTCGAAGGAGGCCAGGGGGGTCACGGTGACCCGGGCATGGCTTCCCTGGACGATCTCGACGGGATGGGAATGCCTGCTGGAGGCGGCGGCGACCCGCCCCACCGGAAGACCGCCCGGAATGGCGCCTCCCAGCCCCGAGGTGACGACCATGTCCCCCACCTCCGCGGTGACGTCCTTGGGGAGGAAGCCGACAACGCAGCCCGGAGGCCCCCGCCAATCCCCGCTGCCGGTCCCTTCGAGAATGCCCGCCGCCGCGCTCGGGGAGAGAACGACGCTGAGACGGCAGCCTCGATCACCGATGGTCCGCACCAGGGCGCTGCCGGGATGCACCTCCGTCACCCGGCCCACAACATGGGCGCCGGAAAGCACAACCGCCCCCGCGGACACGCCGTCATGGGCGCCCCGGTTGATGCGGAACGCCCGGTTCCATGTCACCGGGTCACGGGCCGTCACATCGGCCAGGAGGACCCGCCAGCCGGGACGGGGCGGTAAGGAGTAGTAGGCCCGCAACTCCTCGTTCTGACGCCGGAGTTCGGTGGCTTCCCCGGCCGCGTACCGAAGACGGCGCACCTCTGCCTCGAGGGCACGCACACGTTGCTCGGTCCCGTCTCCCAGGAGGGCCGCCAAGCCGGTGCCGAGCCGCGTCTGAAACCCATCCCAAAAGAGCACGAAGGGTGACGTGATCCCGGAAACCGCTCCCCGGGCCGTCGTCCGTATGGCGGCCGATAGGACGACGGCCAGCGCGAGAGCACTGACCACGACAACGGCCGTTCTGGAAAGAACACTGCGCATCGAATCCATGCCGCCCGGCGGCCGTCCCTCCCGGCCCGGGCGTCGGAACGGCGGCCGCCCGGGTCAGAAGAGCAACGGCTCCCCAGCCGGTTTGGGTGCGGGTTTCGGGGCCGGCTTGGGTGTCGGTTTGGGTGCCTTGGGGGCTTTTTCGCCGGGTGCCGTTTCCCGGGTCGGTGCGGTCTCCTGCGGCGGCGTCGTGGCGGGTTCCGCTCCCGCCGCCGGCGGCTGTTGTCGGGGTCCCTCCTGCCTGGCGGGGGCCGGCGCGTCGTCCTGTGCCGGTCCCTCGCTCGGGCTCCCGCCGGCGAAGGGGATCTCGCGGATTTCCCGCAGAGGGACGGGGATGCCGAGACTCGGGAGGAGGGTCACGGTGGTGGCGCCGGCGGGGACTTCGAAGAGGAGCTCCGCCTCACCCGGAGTCGCGACCCGGAAGCGCCGGGCATCGAAGGGATTGCCCCCCGTGCGCATGGCGATGCACTCGGCGGAGTCCGTACCGGTCGCGAGCTGGTAGTCGAAACGCCCCACACTGCGTCCCTGGCGGACCTCGACGACCACCACGGCATACACCCGGTGGGGCCCCGGGGACCGGTCCCGCACCAGGGAATCGTCGCCGGTTCCCGCGGTCAGGGCTTCCGCGGCCACGGCGCGGTCCATGTCCACCCATGGCACACCCTCCGTGACCCGGTCCACCCGGCGCAGGACACCCGCATGAATCACGATGGCGGGCGGAGACGAAGCCCCCCCGGGCGCAGCGGCTTCCAGAGCGGTCCCGGCGCCCCCCTCTGCAGCGCGCACAACAGCCATCCCCAGACAGAGGGCCGGCGCCATGGCAAGGCATCGCATCGTCCGTTTCATGGCCTTTCCTGACTCGAACGGGCCCGGGCGCCGGCCCCGGATCCGGCCGCGCGAACGGCGTCCTCCTGCAAGCGGAACAGTTCCGCCGTGCCGCGGTCGGCCAGGTCCAGCATGGCATCGAGCTGCTGCCTGGAGAAGGACCGGCCTTCGGCGGTGCCCTGGACTTCGACGAACTGGCCGTGGGAGGTCATGACGACGTTGAGATCCACTTCCGCCCGGCGGTCCTCGTCGTAGCACAGGTCCAGGATCGGCATGCCATCGACGATGCCGGCGCTGACGGCGGCCACCCGTCGGGTCATTGGCCAATCCCGGATCTGGCCGTTTTCCAGCAGTGCCAGGAAGGCCATTTCGAGCGCCACGCAGGAGCCGGTGATCGCCGCGCAGCGGGTACCGCCATCCGCGTCCAGCACATCGCAGTCAACATACAGGGTCCGTCCCGGAAATCGAGTCAGGTCCACCGCCGCGCGGAGACTTCGCCCGATCAGGCGCTGGATCTCCGTGCTCCGGCCCGAGGGCCGTTGGTCCGGGGTACCCTCACGCGGCACGCGGCTGGCCGTGGAACCGGGGAGCATGCGGTACTCCGCGGTGAGCCAGCCGCCGGAATCGTTCCCCGAGAGCCAGCGGGGGACCCCCGATACCACGCTCACGGCGCAGATCACCCGGGTCTTGCCCATGCCGACGAGCACGGAACCCGCCGGATGGCTCTGGAAGGATGGCACCAGCGTCACGGCACGCAGTTGCCCGGGCCCCCGTCCGTCCAATCTCGTCACCGTCACTGGGAAACTCCTCTGCGCAATGGTATGTTCTCATCTTCGGCAAGGCCAGGTGCGTCCTCCGATAAGGTACAGTACATTGGATTCCCGGCGGGGGCATTGCCAGGTTCGGGTCCGCTTTTTGGCCGCGGCGCTGTCGCTGTCGGCGCTGTTGGGCTGTGGGCGGACGGAGGTCCCGGACTACGACAGCCTGACCTCGCAGGTGCTGCGGGATGCGTACGACGCCATCGCCGGGCAGAATGCGGAACAGACCGCGGCCCGCGCGGAACGCCTGCGGGAAGTGTTGCCGGGGGATCCCCTGGCGCCGGCCCTGGAAACCTGGTTGGCGGAACAACGGGCCCTGGCAGCCGTGAACAGCGCCCTGCAGGAGGGCCGACCGGAGCTGGCACGGGAACGGCTTACCTCCCTGACCGGAGAGGCTTTCCGGGCCACCCTCGCCCTCGAACCCACCGTCGAAGCCCTGCGCGCCCTGGAAGCCTATCTGCGCCGGAGGCCGTTCCCCTACGTGCGGGAGGCCGAAGAGGCCCTGGCGCAGCTGACACCGCACCTGGATCTTCTGCGGCAGTCTCCCGCTTTGGTCGCCTTTCTGGAGGAGGAAGCCCGCGAGGCCGACCGGCTGCGTTCCCGCCAGGCGGCTTCCCTGCGCAGCATCCTGCTGCGCGAAATCGATGTGGCCGCCGTCACCGGTGTTCCGGACGTGACCTGGCGGCTGACCCTCCTCGAAGCCAGCGCGCCGGACCATCCCGTTGTCGGGGCCCTTGCGGCCACATGCGGCACGGACCCGCAAGCCCTGCAGGAGCTGCTGGACAGGGCCGGAAGGGACAGCGCCGAACGGGAAGGCCTGGAGATTGCGCTTTGCCTGGCCAGGGACCAGGTGGCGCCGGAGACATGGCGCCTGGCCGTGCCGGTCCTGCTGCGGGAAGCACCCGTAAGCCTGTCCGGAATGCTGCTCCGCACCGCGGCCCTGGCCGAACAGGGCAGCCGCGCCGAAGCCCTGGCGTGCCTGCGGCAACTCGTGGCCACCGCACCCCCCGCCCGACAACACCTCGAACACCTCCTCGCTACCCAGCTGCTCCCCCCTCACCAGGTCAACGCGTGGTGCTGGCGCTCCCCGTGCCCCGGCGTCCCCGAATTGCTCACCCGCATTGCCCAACTGCGCAGCCGCGCCAAAACCCCATAGGTGCAGGATGAACAGGACGCATGGATATCTGCTTGTCTTCTTCGCGGGCAGCCTCCTGGCGGCAGCCACGGCCGAGGAAGCGGTCTCCGCGGCGGCATTGCTGGACGAGGTGATTCCCAAGGTTGCGGCGGACTACGGTCGGGGTCGTCAGGTTCTGGGTGCCGAGGTACGGTCTCTGATTCTGCCGCAGTTGCAGGCGATGCTTGGCACGGACCAGTCGGTGTCCGCGGAGGCGGTGCGTGCCTGGGCGCACCAGATCGTCAACGGCATCGTGAATCAGCGTCTGCTGCTGGAGGAAGCGCGGCGGAACGGGGTGAAGGTGGACCTTGCCCGAGGCCGGGAACTGGTGGCCGAACAGAGCGGCAGGTTCGGCGAGACGATGTTCGCGCGTCTGCTGCAGCTGCAGGGGGTCACCGCCGAAGAGATGGCGGCGCATCTGGCCGAAAACGACGCCGTCAACCGCTGGATCGAGGAGACCGTTGCGGCGGGCATCACGGTGACGGAAGCGGAAACCAGGGCCTACTACGAGGGCCATCCGGAGGAGTTTCCGGAGGTGGGGGAGTACCACGTCCACCACATCCTCATCGCGGCAAGCCTGTCCACGGCCTACGAGGACCTGGGCAAGGCCCGGGACAAAGCCGAGCGCGTGCTGCGGGAGATCCAGGGGGGAACCCCCTTCGCCGAGGCGGCCCGAACTCACAGCTCCTGTCCCAGCAAGGCTGACGGCGGCGATCTCGGCTTCCTTCCCGTCGGGCGCATGCCCGCGGCCTTCGAGGAGGTCGCCACAACCCTTGGACCGGGCCGGCTGAGCGAGGTCCTGCGCAGCCCCATGGGATACCACATCATCCTCGGCGGCGAGTGCAGGGCCTCCGGGACGAAGCCCTACGAGAAGGTGCGCGAAGACCTTCACCGTGCCCTCCGGTTGGGCAGGCTGGACGCGGCCATGCGGGAACTCAAAACGCGGTTGCGCGAGGCAGCCGATGTCCACATCTACATCCCGGAGCCATGAACCGGCGCTCCAGAGAGTACTGGGACGCCATCGCCGTTGCCTACCAGCGCCGGACCGTCATCTCCTGCGCTGACTTCCACTACGGTCCGCTGATTCCGGGGGATGGGGAACTGGGCCTGCTGCCGGCCCTGAAGCCGGGATGCCGCTGCCTCGAGCTGGGGTGCGGGGGAGCGCAGAACTCGATCTGCCTGGCCTCGCGCGGCGCCCGCTGCACCGCGGTGGACCTTTCGGGCGGCCAGCTGGCCGCCGGACGGGCCGCGGCGCGCAGGCACGGCGTCTCGATCGCCTTTGTGCAGGGGGACCTTGACCGTCTGCCGCTGTCCCTGGAGCCGCGGTTCGATCTGGTGCACTCCGCCTATGCGTTGCCCTTTGTCGCCTGCCCCGAATCCTGCCTCGCGGCGATGGCCCGTCTGCTGCGGCCGGGCGGGGTCCTGCTGTTCAGCACGGCCCATCCCGTGGCGGCGGGGGAGTGGCTGGAGGTGGAGGGTGAGGCGGGGATGTTCCTGGTGGACTACTTCGCGCCCCCCGGGGACAGGCGCCGCAAGGGTACCGGGGAGGAGGTCTGCCGGGCGGTACCGGTGGGGGTGGTGTTCGAATGGCTGGTTGCGGCCGGCCTGCGGGTGGACCGCCTGCTCGAACCCCGGGCCCTGCCGGTGGCCGGCATGACGGAGGCGGAGATCCGCAGGCGCGTGCCTTACTGGAGCCGCGACTGGCTGGGGGCCGCGGAGGAACTCTCGAGGGTCCCCGCGGTGGCCATCTTCCGCGCCTCGAAACCCGGCTGACGCCCCCGAGGTGCCGCAGATCCCGTGGAACCCGAGAGGAGCATGGTCCGTAGGCCAGAGACCGTGGGCCGCAGGCCGTAGGCGGCTTCTCTTCCCGCGCAGAGACGCGGAGGGCGCAGAGCCTGGGTCATCGGGTCAGGGGGCATTGCGTCACCAGGGCGGAGGGCGGCAGTCGGCTTCTGTTCCCGCGCAGAGACGGGGAGGCCGCAGAGCCTGGGTCATCGGGTCAGGGGGCATTGCGTCACCAGGGCGGAGGGCCGAGGACGGCATGGTCCGTGGTCCCGGTTCCGCGGAGGGCCAGGTCCATCGAGCCGTGAACCGCGACATGCGCCGAAGAACACGGCATCGGCCCTCTCTGGGCCGGCGGGAACGCTGCAGGAATGGGCGTTCCCCTTGCGCGCGCCGGCGAGTTCTGGAGGACCAGGGATGCACCCTGTTCGACTCGATACCGTTCCCGTGTGTCGTGTGCCTCGTGGTCCATCCCTCCGGGTTCGCCTGCCGGCCCCCACGTGCCGAGACCTTGGCGTCCCTCAGCCGGACGCGGCGCGGCCAACCGTCTCGCCGCAGCGGACCAGGGTCTCCACACCCTCGGCGCTCCGGCGGCAGAGGTCGGCGCAGAACGTCACCCGGCCCGGGGGAAATGCCAGGATCAGGGTGGAGCCGCCAAAGCGGAAGTACCCCTTCTCCGCCATCCTGGAAAACGGGCCGGCGGCATGCGTCCGCACGATGCCGGCCACCCCGAATGCTCCCACTTCCACGCAGGCGCACGCGCCGAAGCGCTCGAGTTCCAGCATGGTCACATGGCGCAGATTGCCGGCGAACACGTCGATCCCGAGGCGCAGAACCAGGGGATTGACGGAATGCACCGCGCCCGGTACCTGCCAGCGCTCCACCTCCCGGCCTGCGGCGGGATAGTGAAAACGGTGGTAGTCGGCGGGACACAGGCGCCAGATGCCGATGCTGCCCCCCGCGAAACCGGCGGCCGCCGACTCGTGCCCGGGGCCCAGGAGCCGGGACACCGTGAAGCGGGATCCCTTCACCGGAATGCAGGCGTCTCCGGCAAGCTCGGGATAGACCAGCAGACGGGCGTCGGCCGGACTGCAGAGCACCTCCGGAGAGGCGTCGAAGGGACGTACGCCGGCAACCAGGTGCCGACAGAAAAACTCGTTGAAGGTCCGGTAACTGCCGGGAGGATCGCGGAACTCCGTCACGTCGATCCCCAGGCCGGCGATGACGCCCGCAATCCGGCCCCGGGAACAGCGCCGGTCCGCATACCAGCCGAGAAGACGCGTGACCAGAAGATGCCGGAACAATACCCACCCCAGGACCCGCCGCTGCGGCCCGCCGTAGGCCCAGCGCAACAGGCGATCCCCCAGGACGGGCTCGGAGACCATGTGCCCGGCCCTGCGGTCGAATACCCGCAGATCGTCAGCCACTGTCCTGTCCTCCGCCGCCCTGGCGGGTGCCATGCCTCGCCCGGTCGGCCGCGGGAAACGCGGCCGGCCGTGTGCGGCGTGGCTGGCGCCCCGCGGTCACCGCCGGGTCAGCGTGCCGATGGCTTCGGCGAGGCGATGGCGGTGGTCCTCCAGCGGCTTCGGGTCGATGGTGAAGTGGGTCATGTCCTCTGTGACGTTGGTGGGGACTTCGAGCAAGGCGGCGAAGTCCGCGCGTTCCCGGGCGCTGAGCCGGTCTGCCTTGGCCGCGAGCAGCCTGCGGAGCATGGCGAAGTACTCGTAGTCCTCGATGCCGTCCCGGAGCATCTCCCAGCGGATGCTGTCCACGGGTCCCGCCAACACCGCTTCCGGAGGGGCCGCATCGGCGGCGGCCTCGGGGGGATAGACGAAGCGTCCGTCCCCGTTCCCCCAGGGGCGTCGGGTCCCCTTGGGCGTGTCGTAGCCGCTGACCCACCCCATGGGGTCCGCGTACGGGTCCTGGGGCTGGTCCGGGTCGGGGTAGGCGCAGGAACTGGTCCAGTAGTTGGTCTGCCAGACGAGAATGCCCTCGATCCCGCGGGCCCAGGTCTGCCACAGCCAGACCCGCATCTCCGTGCCCGGGTGGTCGATGAACAGGGTGCAGT
>JAFGRS010000862.1 GCA_016935045.1 Lentisphaeria bacterium
CGGGTATGGGCGCCACCGGCCCGGGTGCACGCTGCCTCCGCCGGCGCTCCCACCAACGTCACCGTATTTCCGTTCGCGAGCACTTAGAGGTCGGTTCGAACCGCGCGGGAGAACACTCCGGCGGGTCCCATGCCCGGCAACGGTGACGCAGTGGTTCTGGTTTCCTTTGGGCTCTGGTTCGTGGTGGTGTTCGGGGTTCGTATCGCCGTGTGGGGCAATCCCCTGCACGGCATGGTAGCGAACGCCGAATCCACGTTTCTTGCCGGCGTGGACGCCGTGATCACGGGGCAGCGGGACAATGCCACGGAGGAGGAGCTGCGCTTCATCCGGCGCTTCACCCAGCTCGTGTTGCTGCAGCTCGGCGTGCTGCTCCTCGAATTCGTCCTCCTGGTCCACCTGTGGTGGCTGGGTGTGTTCCGGGGTCTGGCAGTGGGGTTGCTGGTCAAGGACGTTGCTGCCATCGCTCTCGGTTTCTGGATGGCGCAGCGCTGCCAGGGCAACGGGCTCTTCGGGCTCGTCTTCTCGATGCCCCGCTGGCTGTTGTCCGCGGAGCGGGTCAGTGCCGGCATATCGGCATTCGGGGCGCTGGTGTTCTTTCTGGTGGTCAACAGCCTGGTCGCCGGATGACGGCAGGGAGCGCGATGAAGGCCGAGGTCCCAGTGACGAACGTCTACCTGATCACCGGGGACGACGAACCGATGATCGAGGTCGAGGCGTCCCGCGTCCTGCGCCGGGTGGCCGGCGAAGCAGCCGATGCCTTCGCCCTCGATATCGTCCGCGAGCGCGAGGGAGTCGCCACGGTCGACCTGATCCGCGAGGTCCTGCGCTCCCTCAAGTCCCCTCCCTTCCTCGGCAACCGCAAGACGGTCTGGCTGCACGGTTTCGGGGCCTTTGCGGCGGAGGGGACCGCAAGCACCAAGACCCCGGAGGCCGAGGCATTCCGGGAACTGGCCGGCAGCATCCGGGCGGGAATTCCTTCGGACCTGGCCCTGGTCATGGACGGCCCCGGCGCCTCGAGCGAGAGCGAACTGGTATCGGCCTGCGCGGCCATGGGCCAGGTCATCGTCTGCGGCAGGCCCAACCTCAAGAAACGGGGTTGGCAAGGCGCCATGCGGGAACTCCTCCTGCGCCGGGCAGCCGACAAGGCCATGGAACTGCCCGCGGCGGTGGTCGATGTCCTGGTCGGCGCCCTGGGTGCGGATACCGGACGGATCGAGGGGGAACTGGAGAAACTGCTCTGCTACGTCGGCGGCCCCGGCAACCCCATCACCCGCCAGGACGCCGAACAGATCTGCGTCGGCGTCGGCGAGGAGATGTCCTGGGCCCTCAGCGACGCCCTTGGGCACCGGGATGCGGCCGAGGCGTTGCGCCTGGTCGGGGTGTTGCTGGACGGGAGCCGGGACATCGGCAAAGACGTCCGTGCCCTGCTGGGACAGACGGCCCGATACTACCGGGAACTGCTGCAGGCCAAGATATTCATGGCGGAACGGCGCTTCCGCAGCGCCTTCTCGGTGCGAGGCGCGGTGAAGGCGATGAGCACGGCGGAGAAGCGCGAGTGGGCCGAGCGGGGGATCGAGATGGTCCAGGGCAACGACTACCGTGCCCAGGTGCTTACCGAACAGGCGGAAGCCTACTCGGGTCCCGAGTTGGTGCGGGCCCTGCGGTCGCTGCGCGATGCCTACCTGCGCTGCGTCACCTCGAGTGTCCCGGAGCGCGTTGCCATCGAAGAGGTGATTCTGCGCATTGCCGGCATGCCGGTCCGGAAGGCCGGGCGGAGGATGCGGCCATGACCCCGGATGACGCCCTGGATTTCGGCACCAGCCTGCAAGTGCTGCGGATTCTCTCGGGTGCCCTGACCGAACCCCATTCCCTGGATGCGGGACTGGCCCATATCGCCCGCATGACCGGAGAGCTGATGGCGGCCCGGCAGACCGTCATCCTGCTGCGGGACGAGGAGCGCGGGGAGCTGATCGTGCGCACCTGCGTCGGCATCCGCAGCCGCAATGTGAGGGTTGGTCATCCCCTGGTGGTGCCGCCGCGGCTCAAGTCCATTCTCTGGCGGCTTCGCAGCCTGCACCAGATCAACGGGCTCGAAGTGGGGATCGAGGACCTTGCCTTTCCGATCCTGGTCAACCCGATCCGGGTCAAGGGCGAGCGGGTCGGGCTCCTGGTTGCGGGGGGGCTGCGTACGCCCCTGCGCGGGTTCGACCCGATTCGGCGCGGGCTCTTCGCCCTTATCGCTCCCTTCGCCTCCCTCGTCATCGAGAATGCCAAGGTCTATGACTATCTGCGGCAGAGCTTCGCGCAGCGCTCCCAGGACCTGATCGAAGCCAATCGCCGCGAAGCGGCCGACCGTGACCAGACCGAACACCTCATGGTCTCCTCCCTGAGCAATCCCAACAAGGTCGTGCGACTGCTGGCGGAATCGTTCTACAAGGAACTGGTCCGGGCCGGCTTCACCCCGGGACACATCACCACCGCCGCCGCCCAGATCCTCGAGTGCATCACCCGCGGCACACCGGCGCCCGGGCAACCGCGTCCCTGACACGAACGATGGAGGGCATCCCCCATGGCACTGTGGAGCGGACGCTTCAGCAAAACCCCCGACACCACCGTCGCCGCCTTCACCGCCTCGGTGCACTACGACCAACGGCTTTACCCGTACGACATCCGCGGCAGCATCGCGCACGTCCGCATGTTGGCCGCCGTCGGCATCCTGCACGCCTCCGACGCGGAGGCGATCGTGGGCGCGCTCGGGGAGTTGCTCCGGGACATCGAGCGGGGCGCGTTCACCTTCCGCGAGGACCTCGAAGACGTCCACATGAACATCGAAGCCGCCCTCATCGAGCGCCTGGGGGAGGTCGGGGCCCGGGTGCACACGGGCAGGAGCCGCAACGACCAGATCGCCACCGACGAGAGGCTCTACCTGCGCGCCGAAGCAGACGTTCTGGACGGATCCATCCGCGCCATGCAGGTGGCCCTCCTGCGCCTCGCCAGGCGCGGCGGCGACGCGGTGCTTCCGGGTCTGACCCACTTGCAGAATGCCCAGCCGGTCCTCTTTGCCCACCATCTCCTGGCCTATGTCGAGATGCTCGAGCGGGACCGGGAGCGGTTGCGGGACTGTCGCCGGCGGCTCAACCGCTGTCCCCTGGGCGCCGGGGCGTTGGCGGGCTCCTCCCTGCCCCTCGACCCTGAGTTCACGGCGCGGGAGCTTGGCTTCGACGAGGTC
>JAFGRS010000146.1 GCA_016935045.1 Lentisphaeria bacterium
CAAGCGCAGCGGCGCATTCTCCGCCACCACTGCCCTTGCGGCGGTGGGGCGATGATTCCGGGGGGGGACAAGCGCAACGGCGCGTCCTCCCCCGCCACTGCCCTTGCGGCGGTGCGTTCTCCGCCGCCACAGCCCTTGCAATGCCCCAGTCAAAGCCGGGAAGCTCGCGGTACGCTCGCGCTCCAGGACGGGGAAGCTCGCGGTACGCTCGCGCTCCAGGACGGGGAGGCTCGCGGTACGCTCGCGCTCCAGGGCGGGGAGGCTCGCGGTACGCTCGCGCTCCAACGCGCGCATTGCAGGGCTGCCTGATGTACGTTCTCCAGGCGCCCTGCGAACTTCCCTCAAGGGTGCGATAGCGGGGGGATGGTGTGGCGGCTGGGAGCACGGTGCGAAGCAGGAGTTCGGAGGCAGCGGCGATGGCACGGAGCGTTGTGGTTGGTTGCTTGTGTTGCGCCCTGGCTGTTTGCGCCGGTCCGGGCCGAGGGGCGGAGCATGTCGTCGACCGCAACCACCCGGCGGCGGCGGACACGAATCCCGGGACCGAGGCAGCCCCGCTGCAGACGATTGCCGCGGCGGCGGAGCGGGCCCGGGCCGGCGACACCGTTCGGGTCAAGGCCGGGGTGTACCGCGAGGCGGTTGCCCTGCGGCACAGCGGCACGGCGGAGTCTCCGATCCGTTTCGTGGCGGATCCCGCGGGCAGCGTGGTCGTATCGGGCGCCGAGCTGCTGTCGGAATGGGCGCCTCTGCCGGGTGAGACCCCGATCTACAGCCATGCCTGGCCACACCGCTTCGCCATCAACTGGAAGGACGGCAAGCCCATCGAGCACCACCCGGAATACCACCCCCGCTGGGGCCGGGCGGAGCAGGTTGTCGTCGACGGCCGGCTGCTGGTGATTGCCGAGAACCTGGACGAACTCAGGTCTGCCTGGAAGGACCGGGGCGAGGTTTCGGACGCCGTGCGCGGCACGGTGGGACAGGAGGGGGTCCCCGATGTTCTCGCGCCCGCCACCTGGCCGGGGATGTTCGCGGTGGACACGGACGCCAAGCGGCTCTATCTGTGGCTGGCGGACGGTTCGTCCCCGTCGGGGCGGGTCGTCGAGGCGGCGGCTCGCGGGCAGCTCTTCGGCGCCAACCAGTGGCAGGTCAAGGAGGGGCTGGAACACATCCACGTGCGGGGCTTCACGTTCCGGTACGGGGCGTCTTTTCCCCAGCGGGGCATCCTGACCCTGCACGGGCGCAGCAACCTGGTGGAAGACTGTCTGGTCGATGCGGCGTCCGGCGGCGGGGCCCACGTCTGTGGCGCCATGCGCGGCTGTACCATCCGGCGCTGCGGACACGTGGGCGGGGGTGCCGTGGGCAACGGCTTCGTCAACGAGCAGGTCCTGGTGCAGGACAATTGCTGGAAGCCCATCCGCCGGGGCTGGGACGCGGGGGGCGCGAAATCCGCCCGGGCTCACGGCGGCCTGGTGCGGCAGTGCGTCTACCGACGCAACGGCGGTCCGGGGCTGTGGTTCGACATCGACGTGGCGGACGTCACGGTCTCTGAATCCGTCTTCATGGACAACGAGATGTCGGGGCTCTTCGTGGAGATCAGCCGGGACTTCGTCATCCGCCACAACCTCTTCCTGCGCAATTGCGTGGGCAGCGTTCGCTGCGGCGACTGGCACGACTGGGGTTCGGCGGGGATCCTGCTGGCCGAGTCGCTCGATTGCCGCGTCGAGTACAATACCTGCGTCGGCAACAAGGACGGGATCGCGATCCGCGAGCAGGGCCCCCGGCCCCTCGATACGCCCGACCGCGGCCGCATCCCCTACCACAACGACGGGCACCGCATCCACCACAATCTCTGCGTCGGCAACCGGGGATACCAGATGGCGCTCTGGTACGACAATGCCTTCTTCGGCATGCATCCCAGCGAGGCCCGCAGGTACGAAGGCAAACCGCCTCCCTATGAGGAATGGGTCAAGACGGTGGACCGGGAACTCTACGATCCGCGCAAAGCAAACCTCGAGATCGACTACAACCGTGTCTACGCCGGGCCCGGCGCCAGGCTCTATCTCTTCGGCTGCCCCTGGCGCGAACGCCACCGCGTCTTCGATGACGTCGCCGGCTTCCGTGCCGAAACGGGGTTCGGAAGCCACGACATCGTGGCCGAGGTCCCCTTCCGGAATGCCTCCGCGGACGACTACCGCTTCCCGGAGGGGCAGATCGGAGCGGGCTGGGCTAGCCCCCCGGGAGAGGTGGACGCCTGGATCCGAAGCCTCTGGCCGGTCTGGCAACTCGAGTGAACCCCTCGCCACGGGCCCCGACGGATCGTCGGAGACACGGTGCTCGATGTAGACGATTCCGTCACCGAGGCCGGCGCCCTCGACGGCCGATCCCCTTTCCCCCCGTACCGGCCGGCGCCCTCGACGGCCGATCCCCTCTCGGGATGGTGTGCGGAGGGCCGCGCCCCGTACCGGGATCCCAGCTGAAGCGTCAGGGGCGCTTCCGCGTGAAGGCGGTACTCCGACAGGGACGCTCGACGGATGGTGGCGGAATGGTGCCTCACCGCCGTTCGGGCGGGAACTCCGGCATCTTCGTCTGGGCCACACCCGCATCCCGGCACACCGGGCACAGTGTCCGGCAACGGGCTCAGGGATAGCCGCAGGATCCATCCGGCAGCCGCGCCTGGGTCCAATCGAGAACGCCGTCCGGACACGGGTACCGGGCGGCCAGTTCCTCGTTCATGTCGATGCCGAGACCCGGGCGGTCGTTGGGAACCACGTACCCGTCACGCACCTGGGGGCAGCCCGGGAACATCTCCTGCTCGATCTCGGAGAACCCGGCCCACTCCTGGATCCCGAAGTTGGGGCTGCTCACATCGAGGTGGACGTTGGCCGCGTGGCCCACCGGGCTGACATCCCCCGGACCATGCCAGGCCGTGCGGATGCCGAAGGCTTCGCAGAGGGTCGCCAGCTTGCGCGCCGGAGTGATGCCCCCGATGGCGCTGATGTGGCAGCGCACGAAATCGATGAGCCTTCCTTCCACAAGGGGTTGCCACTCGTTTGAGTTCACGAACAGCTCCCCCATGGCCAGGGGCGTGCAACACTGCGACCGCAGCGTCCGGAACCACGAGATCTGCTCCGGGGGCAGAAGGTCTTCGAGGAAGAACAGCCCGTAGCGTTCGAGTTCCCTGGCCAGGGCGACGGCGCGAATCGGCGGCAGGCGTTCGTGCACGTCGTGCAGGAGCGCGACCTCGTCCCCGAGGGTCTCCCGGAGATGGTCGAAGAGCCGCACCGTCGCCCGGGCATAGGCTTCGGGATCGTAGTAGGCGCCAGGCTGGGAACCCGCCGGCGGCAGCGGCGGGGACAGCCGCCCGCCATATCCCCCCATCTGGGCGCGCACATGCCGCAACCCCTCCGCCATGAAGGCACGCACCCGATCCGCCACTTCCTCGGGACTGCGGCCGTCGGCATGACGATAGATGGCCGCCCCTTCCCTGCACTTGCCGCCCAGAAGCTGGTAGACCGGCATACCCGCCACCTTGCCCTTGATGTCCCACAGGGCCATGTCGACTCCCGAGAGGGCGTTGTTCATGACCGGTCCGGAACGCCAGTAGGCATTCACGTGCACAAGCTGCCAGAGGTCCTCCGTGCGCAGGGGGTCCCTCCCTTCGAGCAGGGGCGCCAGGAATTGGTCCACCACGGTGCACACCGCCGCGTGCCGCTGCGTGAAGGTCGCGCATCCCAGGCCATGGAGTCCGGGTTCGGTGGTGTCGACCCGCACCACGATGAGGCGTTTCTGGGGCCCCCCGCGTCCGGGGGATGTCGCCAGGGCCCGTACCTTCCGAATCGCCAACGTCGTCGCCATGAACGTGCCTTCCGTGTTCTCACGCCCCGCGGCAGCGGCCCCGACGCCGGCGCCATGGCCGCCGCGGGGGCCTGGGTCAGCCGCGGTCCAGTGTATCCCGCACGGCGTCCGCAAGCTCACCTACATCGTAGGGTTTGGGCAGCCACCCCGCACCCAGCGCAATCGCCGAAAGCACCCGCTCGGACTGCGCAAACCCGCTGACCACCACGAGCCGCTGGGTCGGACAGAGCCTCCGGATCGACCCCAGCGTCTCCAGACCGTCGAAGTCCTCCTCCATCACCATGTCCATCACCACCACCCCGTACGGACTGTCGCCGGCATGGGCCTGCTCGGCAAACAGACGCACGGCTTCGCGACCGTTGGCGGCAACGGAAACGGTATACCCCAGGCTGCGCAGCATGCGGCAGGCGGTGGCACGCTGGGCAGGGTCATCCTCCACCACCAGGACGTGCTCGACGCCCCCCACCAGGGCGCCGCCATCGTCGTCCTCTTCAGCGCTCTCCACCGCGCCCAGGAAGCGGAAGAGGAGCCGGAACGTCGTGCCCACGCCCTCCTCGCTGTCCACCAGGATGTGTCCTCCGTGGTCCTGGACGATGCGGTGCACGATGGCCAGTCCCAGGCCGCTGCCGCTGCGCCCGCTCTGCTTCTTGTTGCTGACAAAGGGCTCGAAGATGCGCTTCCGCATCTCGGCGGGGATACCGATCCCGTTGTCCCGGACGGTCAGCTCGACGTAGTCGCCGGGGGGGACCCTGCCGTCCCAGGCCGCCAGCGGTTCCGCGACGTGCAGGAAGGAGGTTTCCAGCGTCACCCGGCCGTTGCCGTCGCGGCAGGATTCCACCGCGTTGCGCACGACGTTGCCCACGGCCCTGAGCACGTGGGACCTCGATCCCCGGATCAGGGTGCGGCCGGGCGGAGGGGTGCACGCTGGACAGGCAATCCCCCTCTCCCTGACCGCGGCCTGGATGTCCGCGGAGGCCAGGCACTCCTGGACCACGGCGTGCAGGTCGACGGGTTCCATACGGTAGTTCCCCCTGCGCCCCAGGGCCAGGAGGTCCTCGATGATCTTGGAGGCACGGATGGCGGAGGTCTGAATCACCTCGAGGTCGACAAGGATGGTCTCGACCGACTCGGGAGCGCAGGCCTTCAGCGGCTCGAGGTCTGCGCGGATGACGCCGGGCAGTCCCACCACCGGCCCGAGGATGTTGTTCAGATCGTGGGCGACGCCCCCCGCCAGCAGGCCCAGGGAATCCAGGCGTTCCGCGTGCAGCAGCCGTTCCCGCAGCTCCCGTTCGCGGCGTGCCACGGCGCGCTGCTCGGTGATGTCGGTGCCGATGAGGATCACCTCCTCGGTCCGTTCGGAGAAGACGGGGGGGACCAGGCGGCAACGCCAACGCACCCCCCCCGGCATCTCATGTTCGAGCGCCATGGTCGTGCGCTCCCGAAACACCCGGTCCACCGCCCCGCGGACCCGTTCCCGCGCGGGACCCGGCAGAAAATCGCCCCAGCAGCGGCCCACCAGGGCCTCCGGGGCGGTTCCGCCGATAGGACGATTGCAGAACAGCACCCTGTGGTCGGCGGCCAGGGTCAGGATGTAGTCGGGCGAGTTGCGCACCAGGGACTGGAAGCGTTCGGTGGAGAGTCTCAGGTCACCGTCCGCCCGGCTGGCCCACTCCGCCAACCTGCGGCTCGCACTCATCAGCGCCGACTCGAGGGACTTGCGCCGCCTGATCTCGTCCGCGCTGCGCCAGGCGTTGACGAAGCTGCGGATCCGCGTCGCATACACCAGCCTCGACGCCAGGATCCCGAATGCCAGCAGGCCGGCCAGATTGAGATTGCGCAGCAGCGTGCTCAGCGGCTGCGCCCCCAGCAGATGCACCATCGCCACCATGCTCGACAGGCTCAATCCCATGCAGACGGCCAGGGACCAGGCGGGAAGGTGCAGGATGAAACAGGTGATCAGCACGCACAGACCCAGAGCCAGGGACAGGTTGTGGACCTGGGACTCGACCCCGGCAACCGCACCCGCCCACAGGGCAATGCTCCCCGCACCAAGCAGCACCACCGTGCCGTGAATCCCCCGCACCTCGGCCGGCGAGCGCGGCCAACTCAGGGCCGCAATCGTCAGAAGCACCCCGCAGGCCACCACCAGGCACGCGCTCACCACGCAGCCGTAGAAGGCCGCACCGCCGCCAACACCCTCCGCCGGCCCGACGAATCCATCCACGATCAGGTGAATCGAGAGCCACAGCATCGTCCCGGCCAGGACCAGCACCATCCAGACCAGGTTCTCGTGGGTCATCTCCCGAGCGAAGCTCTCCCGCCCCCGGCTGGGGACGCGAAACAGCTCCTGCAACGAACCCGCCCTGCGCAGCAGTTCGCCGGAATACGCCATCCTGAATCGCGGCAATCGCACCCGACCCTTGCCCTCTCTCTGAGCCCCGCCTGCGGGCCCTCTCACGTCGCGGCCCCCCGAGCGCTTCGCTCCCGGCCGTCCGCCGCAGACGGGTAACGGGACCCCGCCGAAATCCGTATCCCTAACCCGGATGGTCCACCGCGAACCACGCGAAATACACGAACAGGTTCGTTCCCAACCGATTGCAGCACCAATCCCGGCGCTGCACCCGTGTCTCGGGCGCTTCCGGGCGCCGGTGGGAGTCAGCCGTGCAACCCGCTTGTCGGCAGATGGTTCCCTTCGTGTTCCTTG
>JAFGRS010000863.1 GCA_016935045.1 Lentisphaeria bacterium
CCAGGCTCTGATCGAGGACTTCGGGCCGGAATCCGGCCCCGATTCCCTGGATGCGGTGGGGGCCCGGCGTGCCCCCGGAGAGGACCGGAGACTCCGCCGGCTCGACGGCCACCACGGTGATGTCCAGGTTCTTCTCCTTGAGGAAGCGTCCCACGCCGCTCAGGGTCCCGCCCGTTCCCACGCCGGCCACGAAGATGTCCACACGGCCCTCGGCCGCCTCCCAGATTTCGGGGCCGGTGCCGCGGTAGTGGGCTTCGGGGTTGGCGCGGTTGTCGAATTGCCTGGGCATGAAGGCGCCGGAGTTCGCGGCCAGGAGTTCCTCGGCCTTCTGGATGGCGCCCTGCATGCCCTTTTCCCCGGGTGTGAGGACGACCTCCGCGCCGAGGATGTGGAGCAGCCGGCGGCGCTCGGCGCTCATGCTCTCGGGCATGGTCAGGACCACCCGATAGCCACGCGCGGCGCCGACGAAGGCCAGGCCCACGCCGGTGTTGCCGCTGGTGGCCTCGATGATCATCCCTCCGGGGCGCAGCCGGCCGGCGGCTTCCGCGGCCTCGATCATGGCCACGGCAATGCGGTCCTTGACGCTGCCGAGGGGGTTGCGCGACTCCTGCTTGACCAGGACCCGGGCCGGCACCCCCTTCGTGACCCGGTTCAGCCGGACCAGCGGCGTCCCGCCCACGGTTCGGGTCACGTCATCGAATACCATCGCGCTCATGGCAACGCCCATCCCATTGCTCCGCGTCCCGCGCTCCGCCACCCTGCGCGCCGCGAAGGCCATCCCGCGCGCGGCGCCGACGCCGAACGCAGCGCCGCGCACCACTGGGGACCATGGACCCTGGACCATGGTCCTTCAACCCATGGACGTCAAGCACGTGGCGCCCCTCGAGCGCAATGCCTCCGTGGAATCCGCCGCCAACGACACCATCATGCTCGCGAGCTTCCCGGCCATGGAGCGCGAGCGTACCGCGAGCTCCCCTTCCCTCTGGAGCGCGAGCGTACCGCGAGCATCCCGGCGTTGACTGCGGCGCCACCCTCTCGCGACGAAGTTCGCGAATCGTCCCGGCCTGGACGGACGTGCCACCCGGATCAGGCCCGCCGGCAAAGCCGGCGCAGGCGCAGCACGACTTCGCACATGGCGCGGATGGTGTGATAACAGGTCTTCCAGTTGTGGCCCATGTAGTCCCACAGGACCGTCCCGTCCCGCGCCAGCAGGGGATACCATTCCCCCTGCTCCCAGTGGATCATGTGCTCGAAGACGAAACGGTGCACGTTGCGGAACGCATCCCAGTAGGCCTTGTCTCCGGTGAGTTCGTAGGCATCGAGAAAGCCCACGAGTGCTTCGGCCTGCTGCCAGAACTCCTTGTTCGTCTCCGTCGGGCCCTGGCGCCGGTGGCCTTCCGTGAACAGGCCGCCGTGCACTGTATCTACACCGTGAGTCAGGGTATGGCGGAAGATGGGTTCCGTGCGCGGCAGGCCGCTGGCGGGGGCTTCCCCGAGGATGCGAAGGCTGTGCAGGTAGAGCCATGCCAGCTCGATGTTGTGACCGTAGGAGGTGATTTCGGGTGGCTTGCCCTCAGGCTCGAAGCGGTCGCTCCCCCAGAGGGTCCCCAACGGCAGGTTGGGGATGGGACGCCAGTCCGGCGCGAACATGGCCATACCCGTGCCCGTCTCGGGATCGAGCATGCGTTCGAAGATCAGATCCGTGACCTGGCGCAGGGCCTGGCGATGTCGCGGCGAACCCGTGCATTCGGCGAGGGTCGTGAAGGCCTCCAGCAGGTGCATGTGGACGTCCAGCGACTTGTGCAGCAGGCCGTCGGGCCGCACGGACTCGAGGGCAAAATCCCTGCGGAAATGCTCGAAGAAACCACCATGACGGAAATCCGCCGCCCGGGCGGCAACCAGATCGAACAGCGCGCCGGCGCGGCGCCGATAGGGTTCCGAATCCGTCAGCAGTGCCAATTCGCTGTAGGCATAGATGAGAAACGACAGCCCGTACATCACCTTGCGGTCATCCAGCCAACGCCCGTCCGCGGCGGTCACCCAGACATAGCCGTCGTGCTCCGGGTCCCGGAATGCCTTCTCCAGAAATGCCACCCCGGCGCTGAGCATCTCCCGGGCCTCGGGCCATTCCCAACCAAGGCGCTGGGCACGGGCGAACGTCACCAGGCAGCGGGCCTGACAGAGAAGGGTTTTGTCCGTCACCGCCGTGGGCTTGCCGTGACGGTCGTACTGGGTGCGGAAGCCGCCGTAGACCGGTTCGGGGGCCCGGGCCGTCCAGAACGGCAGCAGACGTTCCCTGAGGTACGCTTCCGTGATCGCCAGGTACTTCTCCGGCATGGGAAAAAACCCTCCGTACAGACCAGAAACGGCAGCCGCGGACACCACCGGCCCCGGGCTTCAGACGTCCCTGTACGTCTGCTCAGAACACCATCGGAACCCGAAGATCAACACGAGACCGGATAGCCGCCACGAGCCGAGTGGCGCTCCGGGCAGGCGCCACGAGCCGAGTGGCGCTCCGGGTAGGCGCCACGAGCCGAGTGGCGCTCCGGGC
>JAFGRS010000864.1 GCA_016935045.1 Lentisphaeria bacterium
GCCCGGAGCCTGAACTCCGGCGGCGGACTGGGAGACGTCGAAGGGCCTCGGGTCGAAACGCACCTCGTCGAGCGCCTATCCTCGGGGGCCGTGAACGCCGTGGTGCTGCACGTCTCCGAGGCCATCGATCCCGCCTCCCTGGGCCCCGAGGACGTGGCTCTGCTCTCGCCCCTGGGGACGCCGCTGCCGGTAACCGCCGTCTCGCTGCCGGCGCCGTCGCTGGTCCGGGTCACCTTCCCGGAGACGGGCACGGCGGGGATCTGCCGGCTGGTGATCGGTCCCGAGATCGCCGACACCGCCGGCAGGGGGATGGACCAGAACCGCGACGGGATCGAGGGGGACGGGCCGAACGACGTCTACGAGGGGCTCTTCGAGGGACTGATCCCGGGCGGCGCAAAGGGCGCGTCGACCCCGCGGGAGGGCAGCGGGCAGCCCGAGCCACCGCCGTTGCAGGTCCTGCGCACGACCCCTTCCTTCGGTCAGGCGGTGGACGGCGAGAGCGGCGTCGCGGAGGTCACCCTCACCTTCAATGCCAATGTGGATTCGCGTTCGCTGACCGCCGAGGACATCCAACTCACGGGACCGGAGGGGGCCATCGCGGTCCAGGTCGAGTCCTCCTGGTCGTCCGTCGCGCATCGCTACCGGGACTTCCGTTTGGTCTTCGAGAAGCAGCACGCGGAGGGAGTCTATACCCTCGAGGTGGGCACGGGAATCGACCCCTATCCGGGAACGTCCGCGCCCCTGGAACCGTATCACGGCGGTTTCGTCATCGGGGACCTCGTGGGCCCGTACCTGGTCGCCCGGGCGCCGGGAAGCGCCCCGGAACCCAGCCTGACCGACCTGGCCCTCGAATTCAGCGAACCCCTCGACCCTGCCTCCGTCGTCCCCGAAAACACCCGGCTGATCCTGCCCGACGGCAGCCTCCTGCCCGCCGACAACATCGATCTCGAACTGCCGCAGCCCACCGTGCTCACGGTCTCCTTCCCGGAACAGACCGCCCCCGGAGACTACCGCCTCGAAGTGCTGTCGGGCATCACGGACGCGGCCGGCAATCCGCTGCGGTCCTCCCCCGGGGAGCGCACCCAGGCGCGACCTCTTGAAGGCGCCCCGCCCTACATCGAGAGCCTTACCTTCCGCGTCGCCGGGGAGGAAGGGGCCGTCATCCAGGGACGCGTCGCGTTCGCGGCCGAACTCTTCGCGGGCCTCGATGCCCCCCTGCCGCACGTGCGCGCCCAGCTCTGGTCCCAGACCGGCCAGCGGGACGGACCCCTCTTCCCCGAGGACGATGTCCTGCTCGCAACGGCCGACACCGGAACCAACAACGCCTTCGTCTTCACCCGGACCCTCTCCGGGGACCCCATCCCACCGCCCTCGAGCGCCGCGGGCGACGGCTGCTACTACGTGGCCGTGCAGGCCGTCAACCGCTTCGCGGTCTCCATCGCCAGCCCGAGTGTCTTCACCATCACCGAGGACAAGCTGGCGGAGACGCAGGCCAACCACCTGTTCGCCAAGGGATGGCTGCCCATCACCTTCTGGTATGAGGAGGAGGGTGTCCGCCACCAGGACTGGGGTCAGGTCTACCTGGCCATCAACCCCGCCGCCGCGCCGGACGATCCCCCCAATCAGTGGACCTTCACCGTGCCCGTGGAAGCCACGCCCGGGGGTACGATTCAGGTCCCCGATATCGAGCTGCACGGGAGCTTCCTGCCCTCGGAGTGGATCCACGCCGGGGGCGAATGGTTCGAACGGCAGACGGGCGAAACCCCCGATATCGTCCCCATCCAGGGAGATGTGGCGAGCAGCAAACTCTACACAGACCTCTGGTATGGCGAAATCCTGCTCTCTCACCACCTGCTTGCGGACCCCTATGCCGCCCTCGAACGCTACGGGGAGATGCTGCTCCTTCGGGCAGGGGATTACGAGGTCCCCAGCGAGGCGTATCCCTTCCTGCAGGGGATGATCTCGGAGGCCTTCCGGGCGTACTATCCCGGGCTCACGGTGGGCGACAGCAAGCAGACGAACGCCGTGGCCCCCTTCCTCGGGGCGTGGTGGGTGCTCTTCGGCAATGCCGCCGTACAGGGCGCCGGCCTTCCCGACCGTCGGCCGTACCTCCTCACCGCCAATCGGCATCATCGTCACCTCGAACGGAACGACTTCTGGACCGGTTTCGACGGCTACGGCTACGACCACGAGCCGGATGTTCTCTGGGCCCTTCTCACCGACCTGCCCCCGGGGGTCGGCGGCAGCGGCGGCACCGGGTTCGTGCCGGCAGACCTCTTCGCCGACGACGCCATCCGGGTGGCCGATCTGGAGGCACGCTTCGTGGGGAGCAACCCGAATGCCGTCACCGGCGAGTTCGTGATGGGGGCCTGTGCCAGCATCCTCTGGGACCTGCTCGATTCCGAGGCCGACGACGGCATCCAGCTCTCCTTCGCCCGGCTCTGGCAGGCCGCCAAGGCCACCGACGATGCCACCATGCGCGGCTTCTACGACCGCGTCCGGGGCCTCCTCCCCGGCGGCAAGCGGAAGGCCCTCGCCCGCATCTTCATCGACCATGGCATCCCGGTGGCAGACGACGCCTATGACCAGGGCGACGGCAACGACTGGCGCGACCAGCCGGCCCACCTCGGCAGCGTGAACGCACCGAAGTCCTGGAGCGGCCTGATCCTGGCCGAAGCCGAACCCGGGGATGGCGACTGGTACACGGTGGACATTCCGGCTCCCGAGGCCGGGAGCAAGGAGGACCCCACCGTGGTCGTGGTCAGTGTCGACTTCGAAGAACGCTACGGGGACCTGGATCTCTACGTCGAGTGCGTCAGCGGCGCGGAACAGAACGGCGCCGACCTCGAACGCGGGGGCGGCCAGGCTGCGGTGACCCTCGAACTGCCCGCCGGGCAGGCCCATCGCCTGCTCGTCGGCGTGTTCGGCCACGGCGCGTTGGAACTCTCCGGAGGACAATGGCACAACGCCGGCGGCGACATGCACC
>JAFGRS010000865.1 GCA_016935045.1 Lentisphaeria bacterium
GAGCTCTCCAGGCATAGGCAGAAGATGGCGGCCGGCGAGCAGGGCCACCCCTGACGCCGGCCATAGCGGATATTCCGCCACAACGGCCCTGCCGGGGTGGGGAATATCCGTCTGAGGGTGGCCTGGCTCAGGCATCTCCGGCCTGCATTTCGGTCAGATAGCGCCAGTATTTGCGCGGCATGAAGCTGCGTTGCAGGGCAGGGTTGTTTCGGGAGGAGATTGCGGCTTCGTGGTGGTAACGGCGCCAGAGGTCCTGGATGGCGCGTTCCCCGTGGGATAGGGAACGGGCGGGGTCTCCGTCCGGCTCGATGAGGACCGGGCGGAGCCGGTTGCCATCGCAGTGCACTGCCACCTGGCGCCGGCGGTCATGGATCACCCATACGTTCCCTGCCATCCGGCCGCGGAAATGGCAGCTCAGGGGCAGGGTGATGCAGTGGTCCGGCTCGTAGGGGGCGTAGAGGGTGCCGTCGGCGAGTTCGCGGAAGCGGAGCAATCCCCTGAAGCGGTGCACTTCGCGCTGCACGTGGCGGCAGGCCGCGGTGACGCGCCGCACCTCCGGATGGGCCTGCCAGCCGTCGACGGAGGCGCCCCTGTCGAGGGTGATGCGGACATAGTCGAACAGGGCCGCCGGGATTCGGGGGTCCTCGGCCAGGAAGGCATGGGTGAGGGTGGTTACCACCCCAGATCCGGCGCGGCGCCTCAGGGACCGAAGCAGCGCCGCGGCCTGTTCCGGGCGCTGGGGAACCGACCGGGACTCGAACAGGAAGCCTTCCGCCGCGTCCGTTGGGGCGCAGAATTCGCCGGGGGTTTCGCAGCGGCTGAGGGCCTCGGCGAAGGCGGACAGCAGGCCCTCGAAGGAGCCGTCATAGCGGTATTGCAGAAGCATGGAGCGAGGATCCCGCGATGGTGCCCACGGCATCGGTCACGCGTTGTTTCCCATCCGCCCGGACCGTCGCCGGCCTCCCGGGCACGGTTGGGGTCACGGGGAGACTTCTCAGACGATCCGCAACTCCGGCTGCCACCATGCCGGAACGACGCCCCGGCCGGCAATGAGACATTGGCGCAGACGCTCGGGGGTGATGGTGCCCCCGGCCGGGCAGTATCCATCCACGGTCAGGAAGAACTGCGCCCGCTTCAGGACGACGCCCAGGCGACGGAGATCCTCGAGCCTCAGCCTGCCGAAACGACGGGCCGCACGGATCGTCCGGGCCGAACGGACACCGATTCCCGGAACGCGCAGGAGGACCTCGTAAGGGGCCGTATTCACGTCCACCGGAAAGCGCTCGGGATGCCGCAGGGCCCAGGAACACTTGGGGTCCAGGCGCAGATCGAGGGACGGCGCCTCGGGACTGAGCAGCTCCGCGTAGCCGAAGCCGTAGTTACGCAGCAGCCAGTCCGCCTGGTAGAGGCGGTGTTCGCGCAGCAGGGGCGGCTCTCGCAGGGCGGGCAGGCGGTTGTCGTCGTTGACGGGGACGTAGGCCGAGTAGTAGACGCGTTTGAGGGCGTAGTGTCGGTAGAGGCTCTCGCTCAGGCGCAGGATCTGGTAGTCTGTTTCGGGGCTGGCGCCGACGACCATCTGCGTGCTCTGGCCGGCCGGTACGAAGGGAGGAACGCGGGACCCGTGCCTGCGTTCGGCATGGTACTCCGCGATCCCTTCCCCCAGGGCGCCCATGGGCCCCAGGATGCCCGCCCTGGTCTTCTGCGGCGACAGCTTCCGCAGCGATTCCCCGGAGGGGAGTTCGATGTTCACACTCATCCGATCCGCGTGCCGGCCCGCCCGCCGCACCAGGGCCGCATCCGCCCCGGGGATCGCCTTCAGATGGATGTACCCGCGGAACCCCCGCCGCTCCCGCAACTGCTCCGCCACCGCGCACAGACGCTCCATGGTGTCGTCCGGACTGCGCTCGATGCCGGTGCTCAGGAAGAGGCCCTCGATGCAGTTCCGGCGGTAAAACTCCATGGTCAGGTCCACCACCTCCCCCACATCGAGAGACGCACGGGGGCGGTCGTTGCTGCGCCGGTTGACGCAGAAGGCGCAGTCGTAGACGCAGCGGTTGGTCAGCAGGATCTTCAGCAGGGACACGCAACGCCCGTCCGCGGTCCAACTGTGACAGACGCCGCTGCGCTGACACGCGCCCGTGGTGCCCGGACGCTGCACCGAGACACCGCTCGAGGCGCAGCTGGCGTCGTACTTCGCGGAGTCCGCGAGAATGGCGGTTTTGGCTTCGAGATCCATCGCTATATTCTGGCATATCTTTGTCATCCATGCAAGTCCGGGAGTGCCTTTTCGGGTAATGCCTCAGCCGCGGATCCGGTTGCGCCGGCACCTGCGCCTGCCTACATTACCCGGCGGGATGGACGCGGTATCTTGCAGGAGCATTGGGGCGCGGTGCGGACGCGGTGTGCGGCATGGGGGCGGTCTCCCGGCGCCGCACAGAACCGGGAAAGGAAGGAAGCCGATGCTGCCGGACACGATCCGGTTCACGAAAATGAGCGCGGGCGGAAACGACTTCGTCTGCATCGACAATACCTCGGGCACCTACAATGCGCTGCTGGCATCCCCCGCGCTTTCCTCGGTTGTCCGTGCCATTTGCCGGCGCGGCCTCGGCGTGGGGGCCGACGGCGTGGTCTTCGGCTGCGAGCGAGGGGATGGCCACGGGGTGGACATCGTGGCGCGTTTCTTCGAGCCGGACGGCAGCGAGGCCCGCCTCTGCGGCAATGGCACGGCCTGTTTCTGCTACTGGTGCCTGGCGGAAAGGGTCCTCGACGGCAGGGAGATCACCATTCTGACCGCTGCCGGAACGGCCCGGGCCCGACCCAACGACGACGATTGCTCCCGCATCCGTGTCTGCGTGCCCCAGCCCCACAGCCTGAAGCTCCACCGCCGGGTCAAGGCCTGCGGCCGGATGTGGACGGTGCACACCCTCGATACGGGGGTGCCCCACGGCGTCGTTTTCGTGCACGACGTGGATACCGTCCAGGTCGTCCATTGCGGCGCACCCATCCGGCGCCATACCGAGTTCGCACCGGAAGGCATCAACGTCAATTTCACCCAGGTGGTGGACGTCGGGCGGCTGCGGGTGCGCACCTTCGAGTTCGGGGTCGAGGACGAGACTCTCGCCTGCGGTACGGGCTCGACGGCCGCGGCCATCGTCGCGACCATCCTGCGCGGCTGGCCGTACGGAAAACCGGACAACGGAGAGCCGGTCCTGGTGGACGTCCGCGGCGGGGAGACCCTGTGCATCTGGTTCACCCTGAAGGACGACGGCATCATCACCGATGTCTGCCTGGAAACCCGTGCCCGGGCGATCTACGACGGCGTTCTGCGCTTCGAGCTGCACCGCGAACTGAACCTCGAACTGGGTTCGCTCGAGAAGATCCAGCCGATCCTGGTCGCCCCAACCGCCGCCGAGGCGCCCCTCTGAGACCGGCGCCGGGCGCCCATGGGATGGTTGCGGCCGCAAGCAGGTCCTCGGCGGGACCGGCCCGGCTCCGACTTGGCCGCGCCGCGGCAAGCCGCCGGCGCCAGGTCTCCGAGACGGAGTCTGTGACGAGGTACAGGCCATGAGCAGGGTCGGTTTCATCAGCATCGACCAGAACTGTCATCCCCTGTGGGACACGCTGCCGAAGCTGCACGCCCTGGCGGCCCGGGGCTGGCGGGGCCGGCAGGCCATCGAGGATGTCGACGTGGCCTTCAGCCGGCAGGGTTCGCGGCCGGGCGACCGGGGTCTGGAGCTGCTGCCGGAACGTTTCTACCGCGGCGGCCATTCGGATTGGGGTGCGGCCCTGTTCTGCCACGATTTCCTCGGCCGGCTGCCCCTCGATGTGCGGGCCCTGGAGCCCTACACCGGCCGCACGACCGCCGCTCTGGCCCGACTGCTGCAGACCGACGTGGACGCGCTGTACGACCGCTGGTCCCCCTCCGACAACTGGCAGTTGGTGGGCCCCAGTTACGCCGAGGATTCCCGCTGGCACCGGGTCATCGGCGACGTCCGGATGGCGGAGGCGGGCCCCCATGTCCGCGCCCTCGTTGCTCACGCTCGGGAGGATCTCCTCGAACGTTTCCCGCAGGCCGAGGCACAGGCGAGAATCCGGGCCTGGTTCGCCGAGGAAGAGGCCGCCCTCGAACCACGGTTGGCCGGCGAACCCTCCCTGCCCCTGACGACGCTGTACCGGGACTGGCTCCAACGGCACCTGCCGCCCGGTGTAGGCCTGTGCCTGACCTCGGAGCTTCTGGCGCCCCAGCGGCCGGCAGCCGAGCACGCCCTCCTGGCCCTCTTTCTCGAACACTACGAGGAGGCGGCGGGGGCATACAACGCTGCGGTGCAGGAGAGCCGCGTCGGGATCGCGCCGCTGCACCTGCGCCAGGGCGAGCTTCCCTTCTTTGCCGTCTGCCGGCGGGGGGAGCACCGGGTCCGGGCGCCCCTGCTCTGGGATGGCGCCGCGATGCGCGCGGGGGACCTGGGGTGGCCCGTGTGCCGGGGGGAACTACCGTTGGAGCGGATGGCCCGGGATGGGGTGTTCGCGCTGGCCGGGAAGGCGATGCTGTTGGTATTGCAGGCACGCCTGGAACCTGGCGGCGCGCCCCTGGCCCTGCCGCACCTCGGCTCGCTCTATATGCCCGCTGCCTACGCCTTCGAGCGCACGCTGCGCGCACAGGGGCTGCTGCGGACGCCTGCCTACCCGATTCTGCGCCTCCGCCTCGGTTTCCTCGACCACTGGCGCGGCTGCCCGACCATCGTCCGCCCGCCCCCGTACCTGAGAGATCTGCTCGGCCTCGACGAGGCGCCCGCGTCTGCCCTCGGGGAAGCCCTCCGAGACGCCATGGACAGCGCCGAGAAGACCCTCCGTGCCCTCGCGGACGACGA
>JAFGRS010000147.1 GCA_016935045.1 Lentisphaeria bacterium
CACCGGCGTAACCCGGACGACCGCACCATCCCCACCTGGAGTCAGTTGCGGCAGGGCGTGGCGTACCTGTGTGCCCGGCCCGAGGAGAATGCCGAGGCCTCGGCGGATCTGCTGGCCGCCGCCCTGGCGGACGCAGGCATCGCGGAGGAGGCAACGGCCCGGGGGAAGAGAGCCTGGTTGCGCGGGCGCATTCTCTGGGATGCGTCGACGGCGACCCTGGGGCGTCTGGCGGGAGGCTTGGCGGCGGGGTTGGCGGGGGGCATCGTCCTCGGGATCCTGATGGGGTGTTTTCTGCGGCTGGATGCCGCCCTGTCGCCGCTGATGTACTTCGCTTCGCGGATCATTGCCACCGCGGCGATGCCCATCTTCTTCAAGCTGGCGGGCATCGACCTGCGCATGTACGTGGCCATGATCGCCTTCGGCTCGATGCCCATCGTCACCCTCACCGTCTCGCAATACGTGCGCGAGTTCCCCGAGGAACTCCGCTACAAGGCCTACACCCTCGGGGCCAGCCACGCCGAGGTGATCACGACGGCCATCTTCCCCTACGTGCTGCCCAAGATCCTGGACCTGGCCATCCTGATGATCGGACCCGCCCTGGTCTACCTGGTGGCCGCCGAACAGATCGTGGCGGGGGAGGGATTCGGATACCGCATCCGGGTGCTGACCAAGGCCACCCGGTTCGAGGTCGTCTACCCGCTCATCCTCATCCTCACCCTCTATGCCGGACTCCTCACCTGGATCCTGCGGCGCACGCAACGCTGGCTCTGCCCCTGGTACGGGGCCTCGAAAAGGTGACTCGATGACAGCCCGGGAGACCATCCTGCAGACCACCGGACTGTCGCACTGGTTCGGCCGCCATCGCGTGCTTTTCCACCTGAATCTCGACATCCGGCGCGGCCAGATCGCGGCCCTGGTGGGCCCCAGCGGCTGCGGCAAGTCCACCCTGCTGCGGGCCATTGTCGGCACCCATCCGCCCTGCGAGGGACGCGTCGTCATCACCCGCGGCGGCACGGGGACGGTGGTGCAGGGCCCCGGGCGGGACCGGGGCATCGTCTACCAGCGCTACAGCCTGTTTCCGCACCTCACCGCGGTCGAGAACGTGGCCTATGGCCTGATGGTGGACCGCAGCACCGTGGCCGACCGCCTCCTCCGGCGCCGGCATTGGCGGGAGTTGAGGCGTTGCCACCGGGAAGAGGCCGCCCAGTTGCTCGAACGCATGCGGCTGGGCGATGCCCTCGGGCGCTATCCACCCGAGATGTCGGGCGGCATGTGCCAGCGTGTGGCCATCGCCCAGGCCCTGATCATGAAGCCGGACATCCTCCTGCTGGACGAACCCTTCGGGGCCCTCGACGAGGCCACCCGCGAAGAGCTGCAGCGGGTGCTGCTGACGCTGTATGCCGAGAACCAGGAGGCGGTCTGCCGGGGGGACCCCCCGCCCCACACCGTCATGATCGTGACCCACGAGATCAACGAGGCCATCTTCGTGAGCGACCGCGTGCTCGGGCTGTCCCAGTATTGGGATTGGCGGGAGGTGGGGGAGAAGGAGTGTCCCGGCGCCACCATCGTGTACGACCGTCCGGCGCCGGTCTTCGCTCCGGGTGACCCGAGGGATTTCCTCGCCTTCCGGGAGCAGAAGGAGGAGATCCTCCGGGCGGTGTTCGACCCGCACCACTGCCAATCGCACCGCGAGTACACCGAACTGGCGGCCCAGGTGGCCGGGAAGGCTGCGCCATGAGCGCCGACACCTCGGATTTCGTCGCCGCGGCCGCCCGTATCATCAACTCCGGGCAGGCCCGCACCCTCCTCCTGACCGGCCAGGTCAGCGACATCTTCCGCTGCAGCCAGGGCGACGAGGAGGAGTACCTGCCCCTCGTCGGTCTCCTCACCCGGCGCTGGCGGGTGCCGGGGACCATCCTCGTCGTCTACGAGCTGAACGGCCCCATCCGCTTCCTCGACCCGACCGACGCGCGCAAGGTCCGCGATGCCTGGGCCAAGCTGCACCAGGAAGAGGATACCCAGCGGGCCATCGACCTGGCCCTCGCGCGCACCCGCAAACGCATCGCCGAACTGGAACAGCAGGATCCCGGGCGGGGCTTCGACGCCTGCCTCGCCAAGGCCTCCGCAAACCCGACCTTCGCCCTCGAATTCCTGCGTCAGCTATGCCTCTGTTCCCGCCTGCGCCAGAACGATGTGCCCCTGCTCTGGGAAGATCTCATCGTCCTCATCGAGGGGGCCGACTTCCTCATTCCCGAGGGGGAGATCGGCCGCATGTCGGAGGTGGACCGCCAGCGGGTGGCCATCTGCCGGGACTGGTTTGCCGACCCCGGCTTCGTCAACGGCGGTGACACGGCCGTCCTGGTGGCGGAGTCCCGCAGTCTGCTCAACGCGAAGGTGGCGCGGCTGCCCCAGGTGCTCGAAGTCGAGATCCCCTCCCCCACCACCGAGGATCGGCTGCGTCTGATCCGCTGGTTCAACCGCAGGCAGTCGTCCGAGCGGCGCCTGCGCCT
Source organism: Lentisphaeria bacterium (assembly GCA_016935045.1). Taxonomy (GTDB): domain Bacteria; phylum Verrucomicrobiota; class Lentisphaeria; order Oligosphaerales; family JAFGRS01; genus JAFGRS01. The sequence continues at coordinate 2,511 of JAFGRS010000147.1, forward strand.
GTGGAGTTCGCAGGAAGCCCTGGCGGCCATGACGGCGGGACTCTCCTCGCACGCGCTGCTGCAGTTGCTGCGCAGCGCGGTCCATGCCGGTACCGTGTTGCGGCCGGAAGGCGTCGTGGCCAAGGTCGAGCATTTCATCCAGGACCAACTGGGGGAAGACGTCGTCGAGTTCAAGAAGCCGGAACACACCCTTCGGGACGTGGTGGGCTTCCACGAACTGAAGGCATTCCTGCGGCGCGAACTCATGCCCCGGATCCGGGCCACGGGTCGGAGCGCCCTCCCGGGAGCCGTCGTGGGAGGCCCCATCGGGGTCGGGAAGAGCTTCCTTCTCGAAGCCGTCGCCGGGGAACTCGGCATCGTGGTGCTGGTGCTCAAGAATATCCGCAGCAAATGGTTCGGCGAGACGGACATGCTCTTCGAACGCCTGCGGCGGATCCTGTGCGCGCTGGACAAGTCGCTGGTCTTCGTGGACGAGGCGGACACCCAGTTCGGCGGCCTCGGGGAAGAGGTCCACGAAACCGAACGGCGCCTCACCGGCAAGGTCCAGGCCATGATGAGCGACCCCCTCCTGCGCGGCAGAACCTGCTGGCTGCTGATCACGGCCCGCATCCACCGGCTCTCCCCCGATATCCGTCGTCCGGGACGCGCCGGCAGCCTGGTGATCCCCCTCCTCGATCCCGAGGGGGAGGACTTCGAGGCCTTTGTGCGCTGGATGATCGCACCCGTGTTCGGCCGCAGCGATGCGTGCCCGGAGCTGGGGGCCGCCGTCCGGGCGCTGGCCCCGGAGGTGGAAGGGTATTACGCCGCCGCCTTCGCCGAAGTCCGTTCGGGTCTGGTCGCGGCCGCGGAGATCGCCGGGAAGACATCCCTCGACGTCGAGGACATCCGCGCCATCCTGGCGGACCACATCCCGCCCGCGGTCGAGAAGACGCGGCGCTACCAGACGCTCCAGGCCCTGGTCAACTGCACCCGGCGGTCCCTCCTCCCCGGGAAGCCCGCCGGCGAGGAGCTGAAACGGCGCCGGGAAGAGTGGCTGCGGGAACTGCGTCGGCTCGAAGCGGAGGGCATCGGTTGACCCCTGCGCCTCTCCAGCGCGGGCATTGCCCACCTCCGGTCCCTGGCGGGAAGGAAGGACCCATGAGAATCGTCAGCCTCAACGACGTCGAAAGGGTGCCCGTCCGCATGGCAGGGGCGTCCGGCGTCGAACGCCAACTCCCCATCGGCGCCGCGGACGGTACCCCGAGCCATTCGGTGCGCGTCTTCACCCTGGCGCCGGGCGGACATACGCCCTGGCACGAACACCCCTGGGAACATCTCAACTACGCCATCGCCGGAGAGGGCGAAATCGTCGCCGCGGACGGTACGGCACACCCCTTTGCCGCCGGCGACTTCGCCCTGGTCCCGCCCGGCGAAAAACACCAGTACCGCAACACCTCGCGGCGCCGGCCCTTCCTGCTGCTCTGCGCCGTGCCCAAGGAGCACGAGTGAACGGTCCGGGGTGCCCAGCCCCCCGTCAAGAACCGCAGGACGTTCCCGGCAGCCGCCACGAGCCGGGTGGCGCGATTCCGTCCGGAGAGAATCGCCATCGGCTCGCGCGAGTGCCGGGGAGGGGGCCACGTCCCTTCTCTCGGAAGCCCTGACATGCCTCGCCGACGAAGATGCCCCTTCGTTCGCGAGCAAATGGCGGGGGCGCCTCGTGGTTCGGGAAGGCCTGGATGCGAACCCCAGGGCCAGGGAACTGACCGCGAAGTACCTCGAGGAGCCCTTGCCCTGAAGGTTCTCATCGACACCGACGTGCTGCTGGATCTGGCCCTCCACCGCGCGCCCTTCGCCGAGATGGCCTGTCGTGTCCTGGACCACCTCGAAACCCACCCGGGCGCCGCTGTCGCAGACCCTGAGCCTGTCGAACGGGTGTCGGCGCCGCCGCGGGCGATCCTGACGGGCATGGACGATGCGCACGCTCGCGGGGGCGCATGTCAGCTCCGTAGGTCCCTCTCCCCAGACCCGTACGAGGCGCAATGCGCTACCCTCGTAGAAGGCTGTTCCAAGGG